>JANRLG010000188.1:0-36858 GCA_033762835.1 Thermoanaerobaculia bacterium | reverse complement strand
CCAGATGCTCGACGCCGCAGTGCCGCGCCTGGAGACCAGCCTGGCGGGCGAGCCCGAGGTGCGCGCTGCCCTCGAAGACGCTTTGGCGCAGATCTACAACCGCCTGGGCCGCCTCGACGAAGCCGGAAACCTGGCCGAGCGCGCGCTCGGCACCCGCCGCGAGCGCCTCGGCCCCGAGGCGCCGGAGGTCGGTTGGTCGTTGGTCACCCGCGCCGAGGTCGAGTTCAATCGCGGCGATCCTCAGGCTTCTCTCGAGACTCTCGCGGCGGTGCCGGCGCCGTTCGGTGACGCCTCCGAGGTCGCGGCCGAGGAGCGGCTGCGTCTTCACGAATTACGGGCCTCGGCGCTCGAACAGGTAGGGAAGTCGGTCGAGGCCCTGGCCGAAACCGAGCGGGTTCTCGCTTCGTTTCTCGAGCAGTTCGGCCCCGATCACCCCGAGCTCGGTCGCCTCCATGCCGCCTTGGGCAGCCACTTCGCCAACCTGGGCCGTTTTGCGGAGGCGGAAGCCGCGTTTCGTCGGGCGCTCCAGTTGCGCGAGCCGTTTTTGCCCGCGGACCACCCTTGGGGCGTCCTGCTGCGCGTCCACTTGGCCGAGGTCCTCGACAGTCAGTCGCGTTTCTCCGAGTCGCTGGCGATGTTCGAGCAGGCGCTGGCGGCTCAACGCCGGACCCTTGGCCCGCACCATCTCGATCTCGCCCAGACGCTGATCAAGTTCGGCTTCAGCCTCAACACCCGGGGGCGGCTGCGGGAGAGCAACGAGGCCTACCGCGAAGCCCTCGCCATTTTCGAGCATCACGGTCACTACGACGCCGGTGCCGTGCTGCGCTACCTGGGCTTCAACCTGCACTCGGAACATCGCTGGCAGGAGGCGCTCGAGTCGTTCCTCGCCGCCGAGCAGCGCCTCGCGAGCAGCTTCTCGGCTGATCACCCGATGACCCTGGCGGCGGCCGGTTCGGTCGGGCTCGCGCTGGTCAAGGTCGGGCGTCTCGAGGAAGGCATCGAGCGCCTGAGGCGGGTGATCGTGGATCTCGAACGTACCGATGGCCCCACCGCCAACACCTTGCGGGGGCCACTCAGCTACTTGGGGGAGGGCGAACGCTTGCGGGGCCGCATCGACGAAGCTCTGGCTCTGCATCGGCGCCAGCGGGAGCTCGCAGTCCTGATCTCCGGCGGTGCGACGACCTTGCCGACGACCCAGGCCGACTTTCAGATCGCTCTCGACCTGTTGGCCGCCCGCCCGCCGGACGACCGCGAGGCGCGCCGCCTGCTCGCCGGCGCTTGCGCGTTCGTGCGCGAGGAGACTCCGGAAAGCCCGCGGGTCGCCGAGTGCCTGCTGATCGAGAGCCTGGTTTCCCTGCGTCTGGGCGAGCGAGCGCGGGCCGAACGCGAGGCCCTAGCGGGGCTCGCTTGGGCCCGCCAGCGCTTTTCGCCCGGGAGCCCGTTTCTCCGCGATGCCGAGGACGTCGTGGCGCGCGTGCGCCGCAACCAAATCGCCGGGCCCATTCCGCCCTGGCCGCCCGTCGGCGCCCGGCGGTGACGGCGGCTTACTCGTCCATCTGGGCGGCCGCGGCCTGGGCCGCCAGCAGGGAGGAGTGGATCTGCACCCGCACGCGCTTGATCGTGCCGTCCTCGTCCCGCTTGATCTTGATCACGATCGGCTGGCCGGCAGCCAAATCTCCGGCGGACCGCTCCGGACGGTTGCGCTCGCGGCGATCCTTGATCTCCACCAACTCCACCGGCACATCGATCGTGGTGCCGTCCTCCAGGCGCAGGGAGAGCACGGTGCCGCGCACGGCCGCCTGCTCGATGGCGCTGGTGCGGATTTCCTTCGAAACCGGCGGCTGGGCCGAAGCCGGAGTCGCCAACAACGACAGGGTGACCAGCGAAGCGGCCCCGAGTTTGCCGCGGCGCAACAGGAGCAGGCCCGCGAGGGTGAGCAGTCCGCCCAAGAAGTACTTGCCGTAGTCGCCCAAGGTGGGAATCTCCAGGACGTTCTGCTGGAGGTCGTTGTCGTCGATGGTCAACACCGCGGTGTCGAGCGCTCCCTGAGGGGAGTTCGCCGGCACGTCGATGGCCAGGTTCACCGTCTCGGGCCCTTCGAACTGGGTATCGTCCGTGATGGCCACGTTGAAGGTCTTCGGCGCGCCGTCGCCCGGCGCCCAGTTGAGCACGCCGTTGGCGGTGGTGTAGTCGCTGCCCGCGGTGGCGGTGCCGTCGCTGGTCGCGTAGGCGATCGAAGCCGCGCTGGCCGTGTCGCCCAAGCGGTTGACCGTGATCAGTGCGGTGCCGTCGCCTTCCATGGCGACGTAGGCCTCGGCACTGAACTCGAAGGTGGACGTCCCCAACTCGACGGCGCCGATGTCGAGCACGCCGTCGACCCGGGGTTGGCCGCGCTGGTCGGTCACCGGCGGCGGCGCGAAGGCGGGGTCGCCGGCTTCGAGGGCGGGGCTCCCTCCGCCGGGTGCGTGCGTCTCGGTCGGGCCGCCGTTGTTGCCGAGGGCACCCAAGGCCGGGTCCACGCCCGTGACGTTGTTGGCGCCGTTCAAGACGGCCGATCCGACGTTCTCGATTAGGCTGAAGTTGGCGTCCAGGGTGCCGGAAACGTCGGGGTCGGTACCCGCGGCGTTGTCGGCGACCAGGGTGTTGGCGAGGTCCACGGCGCCGACGAACTTGATCAAACCACCGCCGGTACCGGTCGCGGTGTTGCTGGCGATCGTGGTGTGGTCGAGGTTCACCGTCGGGGCGTAGACGAAGTAGAGGTAGACGCCGCCGCCGTTGAGCGAGGCCTGGTTGCCGGAGATCGTCGAGTTCTCGATGAAGACGTCGGTGTCCGGGCCGTAGAGGTAGATGCCCCCGCCACGGGTGCCGTTGTTACCCGACACGGTGGTCCGCCGCACGGTGATGGTGCCGGTGGCGTCGGTGTCGTAGCTGTAGATGCCGCCGCCGTCGAGGGTGGCCGTGTTGCCGGAGATCGTCGAGTCTTCGATCGTCACCGGGGTGTCGGTGTCGTAGAGATAGACGCCGCCGCCGTTGCCCGCCGCGGAGTTGCCGGTGATCTGCGTGCGCTGGATCAACACCGGACCGCCGGTGTCGTCGATATAGATGGCGCCGCCGTCGTCGCCGGCCTGGTTGCCGGTGATGACCGAATCGGTGATCGTCAGGGAGAGTGCCATGCCCGTCGCCCACAGGCCGGCGCCGTCTCCGCTCGCGACGTTGTTCTGGATCGTGACGTTGTCGAGCGCGAGGATCTCGCTGCCGAGGATGATGCCCGCACCGATGGTCGCCGCACCGTCGCTGATGGTGAGGTCGCTGATGGTGACGTTGATCTGAGCCGAGGCACTGTAGAGATAAAACACCCGGGAGGCGTCGTTGCCGCTCACCGTCAGGTTGGCCTGGCCCGGCCCGTTGATGGTCAACGAGTCGGCCACCGAAAGTTGCCCGGTAGTGAGGGTGATGGTCCCGGTGACCCCGGCATCGAACACCACGGTGTCCGCCCCCGCCGCGCCGTTGGCGTCGTTGATCGCCTGGCGCAAGCTGCCCGGCCCGGCGTCGTTGAGGTTGGTCACAGTGAAAGTCGCAGCCTCGGCCCCCTGGCTCGCGGCGAGCGCGGCCGCCCCGAGGGTCAACGCCGCACCGGCACCACGGCTCTTGGGGTGGCTACGACGGGGCTGTGAACTCCTGGATCGGGCCATAGAGAACCTCCTCGAAACGGGCGAACTCGGGCGATCGTGATGAAGGAACCCACGAATTGTACGCCCAAGTCGCGCGAATGACACTCTCTCGGCAGTGGAGCCTTTAGGGCTGGCGGCAAACCCGCGGGGTGTAGACTCCGTCGAACGCCGAGCGGCCATGAAAATCGACACCGAGTTCGTTCAGCTCCCTCTCGTCTTCGACGCCGAGACGCTCGCGCGCGAGGTGCTGGCGATCGACGAAGCGTCCTGGCGTCCCCATCCCCAGGGCCACCCCGGCAACTCTGCCCTGCCGCTGATCGCCGCCCACGGCGACCCGGCGAACGACGCCACCAAAGGCCCCATGCGGCCGACCGCTCACCTCGGCCGTTGCCCCTACCTGCGCCAGGTGCTGGCGTCCTTCGACACCGTTTTCGGTCGCACCCGGCTGATGCGGCTGGACGGCAACGCCGAGGCGACCGCCCACAGCGACACCAATTACTACTGGTTGGAGCGGGTTCGCCTCCACGTGCCGATCGTCACCCAGCCCGAGGTCAGCTTCCTGTGCGGCGAGCGGTCGCTCCACATGAAGGCGGGGGAGGCGTGGATCTTCGACACCTGGCAGGTGCACAACGTGATCAATCCGCTGCCGACGCGGCGCATCCACCTGGTGGCGGACACCGTCGGCTCGGCCGCCTTCTGGCGCTTGGTCGCCCGCGGGGCGCGGCCCTTCGGACCACCGGCGGAGGCCGCGTTCGCGCCACGGCAGGTACCCTTCGACCCGACCCGGGACCCGATGGTGCCGACCGAAGCGGTCAACCAGCCGGTGGTAATGTCCCCCTGGGAGCAGGAAGTGCTGCTCGGGCTGTTGCGCGCCGACCTGACACGCTCCCCCCACGCACCGGCGGGCTTGGTGGGGGAGCTCGACCTCGCCCTGCGCGACTTCCAGCAGGACTGGCGCGAGGCGTGGGCGCGTTGGGGGGTGGCCGCGGCGGGCTGGGAGCGCTACCGCCAGCTGCTCGCCACGCTCGATGGCCGGATCGCCCCCTTCCAGGGCCGCCTGCGGTTGCCGAATCGTGCCGACGCGGTGGAGATCATCCGCCAGATGGTGGTGCGCGCGGCGCTCAACGAGGACCTCGCCGGGGCGGTCCCGGAGCTCCACACGCCGGCCGCCCCGGCGCCGGCGCCCGTGCGAATGGCGCCCGCCGTGGGAGTAGCTCCGCCGCGGCGCTTCGACCGGCCGGTGTTCGTGGTCTGCCCGCCGCGTTCGGGCAGCAGCCTGCTGTTCGAAACCCTCGCCGGCTCCCCCTCGGTGTGGACCGTCGGCGGCGAAAGCCACGGCCATTTCGAGAGCCTGCCGCAGCTCCATCCCGCGAGCCGAGGCTGGACCTCGAATCGCCTGACGGCCGACGACGTCACCGCCGAGGCGGTCGGCCACTTGGACCGCGCGTTCTGGGCCCACCTTCGCGACCGCGACGGCCACGTGCCGCTCGCCGACGGCCAGGGCCTGCGGCTACTCGAAAAGACGCCCAAGAACGCCCTGCGGGTGCCGTTTCTGGCGGCGGCGTACCCGGACGCGCGGTTCATCTACCTGTATCGCGATCCGCGGGAGACCCTGAGCTCGATGCTCGACGCCTGGCGCTCCGGCCGCTTCGTCACCTATCCGCAGCTGCCCGGCTGGCAAGGCCCGCCGTGGTCCCTGGTGTTGGTGCCCGGCTGGCAGGAGCTGGTGGGCCGGCCGCTTCCCGAGGTGGTGGCGCAGCAGTGGGCGACGTTGACGAGCCGGCTGCTCGACGACCTCGAGGCCCTGCCCGCCGAACGCTGGTGCGTGGCCTCCTACGATCGCCTGCTGACCGAGACCCGGGCCGAAGTCGAGCGGCTGTGCGCCTTCGCCGATTTCGCCTGGGACCGCCCGCTCGACGGGCCGCTGCCGGTTGCGCGCCACACCTTGACTTCCCCAGCACCGGAAAAGTGGCGCCACAACTGGGAGGACCTCAAGTCGGTGATGCCCAGCGTGGCGCCAGTCGCCGAGCGCGCCCGCGAGATCTTCGCGCGCCCGCCCGCGGCGCGGCCGGCCAAGCCGCGGGAGCAGGCGCAAACCCTGGCGGCGCCCGCCGCCGCTCCCGGCACGGTGCCGCCGATGAGCTTCCGCAGTGTGCACACCCACACGTTTCCCGATCTGCTCGCGGAGTTGGGCGTCACGGTGTTGGTCTCGACCTACCAGAGCGGCCGCCTGATCGCCTTGCGCCACCACGAGGGCAAACTCAACACCCACCTGCGCCATTTTCCCAGCCCCATGGGCATCGCCGTGACTCCGGACGGCTTCGCTTTGGGCGTCCAGCGCGCCGTCTGGCAGTACCGCAACCAGCCGGCGGCGGCGCGCAAGGTGCCGCCCGTGGGCCAACACGACGCCTGCTTCCTGCCGCGCTTGTGCCATGTGACGGGCGACGTGCGCGTCCATGAGGTGGCCCTCGCGGGCGGTCAACTGTGGCTCGCCAATACGCGCTTTTCTTGTCTCGCGACCCTCGACGGTGCCCACAGCTTCGTGCCGCGTTGGCGTCCACCGTTCGTCAGTGCCCTGGCCGCGGAGGACCGCTGCCACTTGAACGGCCTCGCGGTGGTCGACGACCGCGTGCGCTTCGTCACTTGCCTCGGCACCACTGACACCGCCCAAGGTTGGCGGGAGCGCAAAGCCGACGGTGGAGTGATCCTCGAGGTCGACTCCGGCCAGGCGGTTGCGACGGGTTTGTCCATGCCCCACTCGCCCCGGTTCTACGGCGGTCACCTGTGGGTGCTCGAGTCCGGCCGTGGCACCGTGGCCACGGTGGAGCTCGCGACCGGCAAAGTGACCACCATCGCTGAGCTTCCCGGTTTCACCCGCGGCCTCGCCTTCGTCGGGCGCTACGCCTTCATCGGCCTGTCGAAGGTGCGTGAGAGCGTCTTCGGCGGCATCCCCCTCGGGCAACGCCTGGCCGAACGGACTTGCGGCGTCTGGGTCCTCGACGTCACGACCGGGCGCACGGTGGCCTTCTTGCGTTTCGAGGGCACGGTGGAGGAGATCTTCGACGTGCAGATCCTCCCCGGAGTGCGTTTCCCGGAAATCGTCGAGCCCGAGGCCGACTTGGTCGCCGCCTCCTTCGCCGTGCCCACGGCGGCGCTGGCGGACGTGGCCGAGAACTGAGCCCCGCACCCGCTCGCTCGTGAGGTCCGCGGTAATAGCACTCAGCCAGCCGCTGTGCTACCGTCCCCCGAAATTCTCTCCAAGTGCCTTGTGTTCAGGGACTTGTCCTGTCGGCAGCATCTCAATCGGTGGTGAAACGAGGGGGCTTTATGGGCTTCGTGTGGCGTGGTGTGTGGCTTCTGGCGATCGTCGCCAGTTCCCTTTCGACAGCCTTTCCGGCACTGGCCCAACCGCTTCAGAAATCCGCCATCCAGGTGGATCCGGGCAACACCAAGCTGACCGGGGCAACCTTCGGGTACCGCCTCAGTTACCGCTGCAACGCCACGGTGGGCAACTGCCTGAACGCCGTCGTCGCCGACACCCTGCCGCCGGAGGTGGTCTTCGTCTCGGCCGTCGGTACGAGCGACGTGGCGTCGATCTCGTCGCCCGCGCCGGGCGCGACCGGAACCGTGACCTTCACCATGGTCACACCGCTGACGGCGGGCAACTCGGGGGACTTGATCATCAACGTCCGCTTCCCGAACGGCTCGACGCCGGACGGCACGGTGGCGACCAATACCGCCACGGCCACCAACCTCGCGCCACCTGCCGGACCGTTCACGACGCCTCCGGTGTCCGTCACTGCGGTCGCGACGCCCCAAATCTCGCTCCAAAAGACGCTCCTGACCGGGCCGGCCAACCTCGATCTGCCCGAGAGTTATCGCCTCCGAGTCTCCGTTTCGGGCAACGACGGCTCCTTGAACCTGACCGCCGTGGGGCCGGTGACCGATACCCTGCCGCCCGGAACGGTCTTCAACGGCGCTACACCGGCCGCGGATTGTCAGCCCGGCTGTGTCGGTACGACCCCGGCAACCGTGACCTGGACCAGCCCGTGCGCGCTGCCGGTTCCGGCTGGTGGCAGTTGCGACGTCACGGTCAACGTCACCTTCCCGAGCGCCACGTTCCCGTCGGGCACGAACGTCACCAACAGCTTCACGGCCGCCGGCACGCCCCTCGGCGAGCCTGCGATTCCCAGTCTCGGGGTCGGCAGCGTGACCCATCCCGTCACCACCTTCGTGGCGGACCCGCGAGCCGACTTGTCGAAGGGCATCGAAGGCTCGAGCCCGAATCCGCCGACCCTGAACCAGACCTTCCGCTACCAGGTCTCCTTCTCGAACAGCGGCAACGTGCCGCTCGACAACCTGGTGGTGATCGATACCCTGCCGATCGAACTGTTGGTCGGCTCGGTGACCACCGGTGCGTACTCGGGCGCGGCGGACTTCGCCCCCGGCGTCGGCGTGCGGGTGAGCTATGAAAAGAACACCGCTCCCGGCGTCTTCACCTTCTGGGGCAGCTCGCCGAACGCCACCACCAACACGACGTTGACCGCGCCGCCCCCGGGCCTCGGGGCGGGCGAGTACTTGACTCGCATCCGCTGGGAGCTCGGTGCCGCGGCCGTGGGCATGGCGCCCAGCTCGTCTCCCCAGGTCATCGGGCAGATCACCAACCCGGACCGCGCCGGCGGGCCGGTGGCCTTCGGTGACTCGATCCAGAACTGCGTCGACCTGTCGGCGGTGTACACGCCGGGTCCCACCAACGTGGCCCGGAATGCCTGCAACACGTTCACGCTTTCCGGACCCTTCGTCCAGCTGAACCCGGCGAAGGAAAACCTCTCGGGCGGTGGGCCCTTCCTGCCCGGTCAGACGGTGGCGTTCCGGCTGCGCGTGCGGTCGGCCCCGCAGTCGAGCGACCCGGTGCCGGTGGCGGATCTGGTCGCCACGGACCTCTTGCCCGTCGACTTGTCGTTCTCCAACTGGAGCTTCGACGATCGGGGCACGGGGCTACCCACGCCCCAGGTGTTCGACCAGATCCCCAACTTCGCCGGGACCGGCCGCACCCTGCTGCGCTGGCGTTGGAACGCCGGCAGCGGCAATCTGGGCGTTCTCCAAGAAGTGTGGATCAACATTCAGGTCACGCTGCGCAACGGCGTGCGCAACGGCGTCCTCAACAACGACTTCCATCTCGAGCACGACAACCCGGGCCTCGGCCAACGGTGCTCGGGCGGCTCCGTTTCCGATCCGCTCGACTTCGACGCCGATGCCAACACGGCCGAGACGTTGTGTCGGGCGACCGGCGGCGTGACGATCGCGCCGGTGGCCCAGTTGGTTTCGAGCAAGACCACCCGCGGCGCCTGCGACGCCGGCTTCACCGCGAGCTCCCTCGGAACGCTCCACGGTGGCGCCATCGACTACCGGTTGGCGGTCCAGAACGTCGGCACCATTCCGATGAACCAGTTCGTGCTGGTGGACATCCTGCCCTTCCCGGGCGACACCGGCGTGCTCGACACCAATCCGCGCCTGTCGCAGTGGGCACCCATCCTGACCGCGCCGATTACGCCGCCGCCGGGCACGACGGTGTTCTACAGCCTGTCGGGCAACCCCTGCCGGCCTGAGGTCGGCGGCCCGGTTTCGGGCTGTGACCCGCCGAACTGGACGACCGTGCCGCCGGTGCCGATCTCGAACGCTCGTTCCTTCAAGGTGGAATTCGGCGGCCGGGTGATCGATCCCTACGACACGCTGTTCTTCGACTTCCGCATGACGGTGCCGACCGATGCGCCGACGGGCGGTCTCGCCGCGTTCAACTCCTTCGCCTACCTGACCGAACGCAGCGACGGCATCGGCAACCTCTCGGCCGAGCCCAACAAGGTTGGCATGACGATCGGCACCTGTCCGGGGGCCACCCTCGGCGACTTCGTGTGGGTGGACACCAACGGCAACGGGCTTCAGGACGACGGCGCCACCGGCGTGAACGACGTCTTCGTCCAGCTCTTCGACCCGGGCGCCGACGGCCTGGTGCGCACGGCGGACGACCGACTCGTCTCAACCACAGTGACCGCCGACGATGTCGGCGGTGCCCCGGGTTGGTACCAGTTCCCCGCTCTGCCGGCCGGCAACTACTACGTGCGCATCGCGCCGCCGCCGAACTACGAGCTGACGACTCCCGACGCCGGGGCCGACGGCGCCGACTCGGACGGCGACGTGGTCACCGCGTGCTCCCCGGTCGTCGTCCTCGGTGCCGCGGATTCGAACCAGACGGTGGACTTCGGCCTGTTGCCGCCCACCACCGCGGCGCTCGGCAACTACGTCTTCTTCGATGCCGACACGGACGGCCTGCAGGACGGTCCGCGCGACTTCGGGGTCAATGGCGTGGCGGTCAAGCTCTTCGCCGACAACGGCAACGGCGTGGCCGAGCCGGGCGGGGCGGACGGTGCCCCGATCGCGGCCACGGCGACGGCGAACGACGTCTACGGCAACCCTGGCTACTACCTCTTCGAAGACCTGATCCCGGGTGTCGCCTACTTCGTGCAGTTTTTGCTGCCGCCGTCGGCGAGCGGTTTCACGACCCAGAACGCCGGGGGCAACGACGCCGTCGACTCGGACGCCAACCCGGGCAACGGAGTGACTCAGCTCGCGGTGCTCGCGGCGGGCGAGACAAACCTCACGGTCGATGCCGGCCTGGTTCTCCGTTCCGGACCGCTGTCGCTCGGCAACCAGGTTTGGATGGACACCGACAACGACAGCGTTTACGAACCCGAGCTCGGGGAGATGGGGCTCGACGGTGTGCGTCTTGATCTTTATCTCGATGCCAACGGCGACGGCCTGGCGACTCTCGACGAGTACGTCACGACGACCGAGACGGAGACGCGCAACGGCTTCGCGGGCCGTTACGAGTTTCGGGTGATGGCGGGCGGCAACTACCTGGTGCTCATCCCGGCGTCGAACTTCGCCGGGGACGGCGCCCTCGCGGGCAAGACCACCGCCACCGGCAACGACCCGGCGCCGGACCCGGACGACGACCGGAATGGCGACGACAACGGTTCGAACTCCGGTGCCCTCGTGGTCAGCCGGGCGGTCACCCTGAGCACGGGCGGCGAGCCCACGACCGACGGGGACAACAGCAACAACTCGAACCTCACCGTGGACTTCGGGTTCATCACGGGCAGTGTGCTGCCGCAGTTCGACTACGGTGACGACCCCGACGTGATCGCCGGTACGGCGCTCTCCGATTACCGCACGACGGCTCTCGACGCCGGTGCGGCCCACGGCGTGGGCCTCGCCAACGCGCCCTACCTCGGCGCCTGCGTCGATGCCGACCCCGGCACCCAGCAGTCCACCGCGGCGGATAGCGACGACGCCAACTCCTTCGGCCTCGTGGTCGGCACTTGTGACGTGCCGGGCGCCGACGAAGACGGCGTGACGTTCTCCTCGCCGATCGTGCCCGGTGGCGCCCTGTCTGTTCAGGTCGCGGCGGCCCCGGGCACCAACGACTGCAACCTGTCGGCGTGGATCGACTGGAACCACGACGGCGACTTCGCCGACGCGGGCGAGGCGATCGCCACCGCCCTGTCGGTCGCCGCGGGCACCTCCACTACCCTGACGCCGACGGTTCCGGCGACTGCCCTGCCGGGCTTCACCTACACCCGCTTCCGCTGTTCCACGGTCGCCGTGGCGGGCCCCACGGGCACCGCGGCGGACGGTGAGGTGGAGGACTACCGCCTCGCCGTCTCCGGGACGGACCTGGGGGATGCGCCGGACAGCTACGGCACCCTTCTGGCCTCGAACGGACCGGTCCACACCGTCGATCCCGAGAACGCCCTGGTGCTCGGCGCCTGCGTCGACAGCGAGGCCGACGGCCAGCCGAACGGTACCGCCCTCGGTGACGACGCTGCGCAAGGCTCCCCCGTGGGCCTGTGTTTCGACGATGAAGACGGCGTGACCCTAAACGGCATGCTGATCGTCTGCACGGCGGGCAGCTTCACCGTCGCCGCCAATGCCGCCGGCCGGCTCGATGCTTGGGTCGATTTCAACCGCGACGGCGACTTCCTGGACGTCGGCGAGCAGATCGCCACCAACCAGGCGGTCGTCGCCGGCAGCAACAACCTGCCCGTGGCGGTGGCCTGCGACGCTGCACCGGGCACCACGTTCGGCCGCTTCCGCGTGTCGACCGCCGGGGCTCTCGCTCCCACCGGCCCGGCCGCGGATGGTGAAGTGGAAGATCACGCGGTGCTCGTCAAGGGCGCCGATTGGGGCGATGATCCGGGTCCCTTCACCCTCGCCGCCACCAACGGTGCCCGGCACGGCGTCGATCCCAACGCCCCGCGATTCCTTGGTAGTTGCGTCGACACCGAGCCGGACGGCCAGGTGGTCGGACCCTCGAACAACGACGACATCGCTCCCGGAACCAGCACGGTCGGGACCTGCGCGGGGGGCGACGACGAGGATGGTGTGGTCTTCCCGGTCCGATTGCCGGCCTGTGGCAACTCCTCGGTGAACCTCACCACCAACGTCGGCGGCGGCTTCGTCTCGGCGTGGATCGACTTCAATCGCGATGGCGACTGGCTCGACGTGGGTGAACAGATCCTCACCGACTTCGCCCTGCCCGCGGGCACCACGGCGGCCCCGTTCGCCGTGCCCTGTGCCTCGAGCCCAGGGCTGGCGCGAGCGCGGTTCCGGTATTCGACGACGACCGGCCTCGGCTTTGCCGGGCCCGCCATGGACGGCGAGGTGGAGGACTACCAAGTCGACCTCGAGGTCCAGGACTTCGGCGACGCTCCGGACTCCTACGGCACCACCTTCGCGTCGGATGGACCGCGCCATACGCTCTTGCCGCTCACCAGCTTCCGTCTGGGCTCCTGCGTCGATGTCGATGGGGACGCCGGCACCCCGCTCGATGCGACGGGCGACGACGTGACGGCGAGCGGCGCCACCTACGGCACCTGCGCCACGCCGAACGACGACGAAGACGGGGTCGTCTTCACCTCGATGCTCGTGGCCTGCAAGCCGCTTTCGATGACCGTGTCGGCTTCCATCCCGGGGCGGCTCGACGCTTGGATCGACTACAACCGCGACGGCGACTTCGGCGATCCGGGTGAGCAGATCTTCAACACGATCTTGCTCGCGGGCGGCGCCAACAACCTGACGACGACCGTCCCCTGCGCCGCGGCCGAGGGGGCCACCTACGCGCGCTTCCGGCTCTCGACGGGGGGTGGACTCGCCCCGACCGGTCCCGCGACGGACGGCGAGGTGGAGGACTACGCGATCCTTGCTACCGGCGCCGACTTTGGCGACGCGCCGGACAGCTACGGCACGAGCTTCGGTGCCAACGGTCCGCTCCACGGTGTCGATTCCGTCTCGGGCCTCTTCCTCGGTGCCTGTGTCGACAGCGAGGACGACGCCGGCACGCCGCTCGACGCCTCGGGCGACGACGTCACCGTCGGTAGCGTCACTGTGGGCACCTGCGCCGTGGCCAACGACGACGAAGACGGCGTTACCTTCACGACGCCCGTCATCGCCTGCCAGGCGGCGGGAGTCACCGTCACGGCGGGCGCCGCGGGCCGCCTCGACGCTTGGATCGACTACAACCGCGACGGCGACTTCAACGACGCCGGCGAGCCCATTGCCACCAACCTGGCGCTCGTGGCGGGACCGAATACCCTGGCCCCGGTAACGCCCTGCACGGCCGTGGCGGGACCGACCTACAGCCGCTTCCGCTTCTCGCCGGTGGGCAACCTCGGACCGAACGGCCCGACGCCCGCGGGCGAAGTCGAAGACCACCCGCTGACGATCCGCACCGTCGACTTCGGTGACGCGCCGGACAGCTACGGCACGACGCTCCTGGCCGGCGGTCCGAACCACGGTGTGTTGCCCGGCTTCGGCCTCGGCGGCACCGAGGACGGCGAGCCGAACGGCCAGCCGAGCCCCGGGGCCGACGGCGACGGCTCGGACGAAGACGGCGTGGTGTTGTCCAACACGGCCATGTTCATCGCCTGTGAGGCCACCACGGTGACGGTCACCTTGACCAACACCGCGAGCGTGGCCACGGCGGTGCTCGACGCCTGGGTGGACTGGGACGCCGACGGCGCCTTCCATTCACCGCGCGACCGCATCGCGACCAACCTGGCCCTCGTGGCCGGAGCCAACAGCGTGCCCGTGACGGTGCCGTGCGATCTCGTGCGCAGCAACAGCTACGCCCGCTTCCGCCTGAGCTCGACCGGCGTGGCCGGCCCCGGCGGCGCCGTCACGGACGGTGAGGTCGAGGACTACGCGGTGGTGCTGAAGGGCCTCGACTACGGCGACGCGCCGGACCCGACCTACCCGACTCTCTTGGCCAACGACGGCGCCCGCCACGTGGTGGCGCCGGGGCTTCCGGAGCTCGGCCTCGGCCCGGCGGTGGACACTGAGATCGACGGCCAGCCGAGTGCGAACCACAACGGCGACGACAACGTCGGCACGCCCGATGACGAAGACGCCGTGACGGTCCCCACCGTGCTCATTCCGGGGACCCAGGGGCAGATCACCGTGCAGGTGCGCGTCGGGACCACGCCGGGCAACCTCTCGGCGTGGATCGACTTCAACCAGGACGGCGACTGGAACGACAAGGGCGAGAACATCGTGGCGGACCAAACGGTCAGCGCGACGTTCCCGGCCCAGTTGTTCTTCCAGGTGCCGCCGGGCTCGCCGGAAGGCACCGCCTGCCTGCGGGTGCGGTTGTCCACGGCCACGGGCCTGCTGCCCACGGGTCTGGCGCCGGACGGTGAGGTCGAGGATCACTTGGTCTCGATCGGCGTCGAGCTGCCCGAAATCGGCGTCGCCAAGCGCGCGGTGTCGATCGTCGAGGAGTCCAACGACTCGTTCCTGGTCACCTTCGAAATCCGCCTCGAGAACCTCGGCAACGTGCCGCTGTTCGAGGTCAACGCCACGGCGGACCTGGCCGCGGCCTTCGCGCCCGCGGCCGGCTTCACGGTGGTCTCGGTGACCAGCGGCGAGTTCCTCGTCAGCCCGAGCTTCGACGGTACGGCGGGCATCGATTTGCTCGACGTCGGAAACTCCCTCGAGGTCGGCGCTTCCGGAGTCGTCCAGCTGGTCGTGCGGGTCGATCCCGGCGGAAACGCCGGCCCGTACCTGTGCACCAGTGTCGGCCGCGGCTCGAGCCCCGGCGATGTCGATGTCTTCGACGACTCCCAGGACGGCGACGACCCGGACCCGGACGACGACGGCGACGCCGGTGACGACGACGAACCGACCGAGATCCGGTTCCCGATCAACGTGCTGGAGATTCCGACCCTGGGCGAGTACGGGCTGATGCTGATGGCCCTGATGCTGGCGCTGGCGGCGGGCGCCGTGCTACGGCGGAGATAAGAGAGGGAGCGTCGCTCAGGTCAGCAGCAGCTTGGCCGCCGCCAGCAACAAGACGGCGGCCAAGGCCTTCTGAATGGCCGGGATCGCCAGGCGCCGGCTGCCCAGCCGGGAGCCCGCGGCGGCACCGCCCACGGCGGCCACTGCCAGGAGCGGGAAAAACGCCGGAAGGTGAGGGTTCGAGCTCCAGTAGTACCCGACCACCCCCGCGATCGAGTTGACCAGGATGAACGGGGCCGCGAGCCCCGAGGCGGCGCGGGCGTCCATCCAGCCGAGGAAGATGACGAGCGGGGAAAGGAAGATCCCACCGCCGGTGCCGGTCAACCCCGAAAGAAAACCGATGCCGGCTCCCGTCCCGAGGGCTGCGGGCAGTGGCGCCTCCCGCGGAGGAGCCGCGCTGTCGGCCTTGCGAACGAAGAACCGGACTGCCGAATAGACGAGCACGAGCCCCAGGATCACCTGGAACACCCGGGTCGGCAACGCGAGCGCACCGCCCACGAGCGCCGCCGGGATCGCCAACAAGGCAAAGGGCCAGAAGCGCCGGAACGAAAACAGCCCGGCCTGCGCGAACTGCACCGTCGCGACGCTGGCCGCAAGGATGTTGAGACCCAAAGCCACCGGGCGGATCTCGCTCGGCGCGAACCCCAACAGCGCCATCCAGGCGATGTACCCCGAGCCCCCGGCGTGACCCACGCTCGAGTAGAGAACGGCGATGGCAAAAATGCCGGTCACCAGAAGAACCAGCTCGGGGGCAGTCACGGCGAGGAGGATAGAAGGTGGTGCAGCCATGAGGACTCGAACCTCAAACCTTCTGATCCGTAGTCAGATGCTCTATCCAATTGAGCTATGGCTGCGAGAGGCAGATCCGTGCGGGCGGCCCCGACGCGGAGGTGGCATTCTAGAGGATGGTTTCGCGGCTCGCAAGACCTTTTTCGTGGCCTGTCCCGACTCCGCCGGCTTCAGGCCGGCGGCTGGATCAGGCGGTCGAGCAGCAGGGTCTGGACGTCGATCGTGGGGTTGGCCTGGTCGCAGTCGATCGCACCGTTGCAGCAGTTCTGCTGGAATTGCCAGAGCAGGATGTCGCACGGGAGGCTGACTGCGGGGGTGACGAACGTGGGATCCCAGGGCAGTAGGTTGCAGCCGCTGGTGTGGTAGCGGGCGATCCACGCGCCGTGGCAGGCGACACCTTGGCTGGCCGCTTGGGTGAGCACGTTCCAGGTGTCCTGGTCCCCTTGGCGGCCGTAGACGGCGGGCAGGAACGTCACGGCGCCGCCGGTGCGGGTTTGGCCGTAACGGGTCAAGGTCTCGGCCCAGCCGAGGTAGTAGTCGAGGGCCAAGGACGGATTGCCGTTGGCGGGGGTGCCTTCGACGTCCAGGACGACGAGGAACTGGCCGCCGAGGGCCGCTAGGTGGTCCGCGGGGAAGGCGGCGAGGAGGGCGGAGACGTTGGCCTCGGCGTCGCTGCTGCCTTGTTGGTTCGTGCCTCCCACGTGGTTGGTTTGATCGGCGACGGGCAGGAGACGAATGCCGTGGGCCGCCAAGACGGCGCTTTCCCGCGCCGCGTTGTAGGCGTAGGGACCCCCGAAGTAGCGACCCCAGAAGGCCGGAGGGGAACCGAAGAGGCTTGTGGCGGCCGAGATCAGCGAGGCGGAAACGGGCGAGGTACTGTCGGCGCCGGGCAAACCGGTGAGCATGTCGAACCTCCCGAAGTTGGATGGAAATGGGACTCTAACGAGGGGTGACGAGCCGCGCAAGTTCGCGTGGCCTACCCCCGCCCGCGTCCGGCAGGGGGTACCGGACGCGGACGGGGGGCCGAGCAAAGGGGGAGCGAGAGAATCAGGTGTCGACGACGGCGGCGATGCGCCGTTGGATGTCGAGAGCGGCGGCGCGGCGGTCGGGGGCGTTTTTGATCGGTCGGCCGACGACGATGTAGTCGGCGCCGAGTCGGAAAGCCTCTTCGACGTCCACGGTGCGTTTTTGGTCGTCGACGGGTTGGTTTTCGACCGGGCGGATACCGGGGACGATGACGAGCAGGCGCTCGTCGAGATCCCGGCGCAGGGCGGCGGCTTCGCGGCCGGAGGAGATGACGCCGTCGCAGCCGAGTTCGAGAGCGCGGCGAGCGCGGGAAAGCACGAGTTGGTCGACGTCGCAGGCGAAGCCCAGATCGTCCAAGTCCCCACGGTCGAGGCTGGTCAAGACGGTGACGGCTAGCACCTTGACGTCACCTTTCGCCGCGGCGGCGGCCTTCAGGATGGCGTCGTTGCCGTGAACGGTGGTGAAGGTGACCCCGCGGCCAGACAGACGCCGGACGGCGGCGGCCACGGTTGCGGGGACGTCGAAGAACTTCAGGTCGACGAAGACCTTCTTGCCGCGTTCGACGAGCCAGTCGACGAGCTCGAAGAGCCCGCCGGTCATGAACAGCTCGAGGCCGACTTTGTAGAAGACCACCGCGTCGCCGAGCTCCTCGACCAACGCTCGCGCCGCGGCGGGGGAGTCCACGTCGAGAGCGAAGATGAGGCGTTCGGCGGCGGGGATGGTTTTCATCGTGCGTCGGTGGCGGCTCCGGGCGCGGTCGGGTCTCTTCGAGGCGGCGACTTGTCCTTCGTCTCAGTCCATCTGCTTCCGCAACACGGTCGGAATGTCGTAGTCGTCGACGTTCGACCAGTTCGGGCCGAATCCGCCGTTGTCTTCGTGGCCGTGTGCCAAGACCTTGCGGTAGAAGGGCACCTCGGGCTCGGTGTTCTCGCGGACTTCTTCGCTGCCGGCAGCGAGCGGGGCGGTGATGAGGGGCACCGGACCGAGGTCCAGGCGTTGCGGCGCCATCGAGTCCAGGCGCGAAGGCGCCATCGAATCAAGACGCGGCGGCGCCATCGAGATGGGCGGATCGAGCCGCGGCAGGGGCTCGGCGCGCATCCGGTGGATCTGCGGCCGGACGCCCGTCCGGTGGTCGAAACCGGTGGCGATGACGGTGACTTTCATGGCGTCTTCGAGGGTCTCGTCGATGACCATGCCGGAGATGATGTTGGCGTCCGGATCGACCGCCTCGGCGATGATCTGGGCGGCTTCGGCGACTTCGTGCAGGGTCAGGTCGCGGCTGCCGGAGATGTTGATCAAGACTCCCTTGGCGCCCTGGATCGAGGTCTCTTCGAGCAACGGCGAGCTGATCGCCCGCTGGGCGGCTTCGAGGGCGCGCTTCTCGCCCTTGGCGATGCCGGTGCCCATCAAGGCCATTCCCATGCCGGTCATGATCGTGCGCACGTCGGCGAAGTCGACGTTGATTTCACCGGGCACGGTGATGAGGTCGCTGATGCCCTGGACGGCTTGGCGCAACACGTCGTCGGCGATGCGGAAGGCCTCGGAGAGGGGCGTGCCGCGTTCGACGAAATTCAGCAGGCGCTCGTTGGGGATGGTGATGAGCGTGTCGACGGCGTTGCGCAGTTCTTCCGTCGCCCGCTCGGCGAGGGCCAAACGACGCCGGCCTTCGAAGGAGAAGGGCTTGGTCACGACGGCGACGGTCAAGGCGCCGATCTCGGCCGCCAACGACGCCAGGATGGGCGCCGCGCCGCTGCCGGTTCCGCCCCCGAGCCCGGCGGTGATGAACACCATGTCCGAGCCGTCCAGGGCCTCGAGAATGCGCTCGGTGTCCTCGAGCGCGGCCTTGCGGCCCACCTCCGGGTCGGCGCCGGCGCCCAAGCCGCGGGTCAGAGCGCGGCCGATCTGGAGCTTCGAGGGCGCGCGGCACTTGCTGAGGGCCTGGAGATCGGTGTTCACGGCCATGAACTCGATGCCGCGCAGGTCGGCGTCGATCATCCGGTTGACCGCGTTCGAACCGCCGCCGCCGACGCCCAGAACCTTGATTTTCGCGGGCACCACGGCGGACTCCTCGGTCAACGCCAGAGGTGTTCCCGGTTTCGGCATCTGCCGCTCGTCGAAAAGGATCATGGTTGGTTCCCCCTGTCTAAATCGGTCTATCTGGTGCGATCCGTAAAGGTCAAAGTAGGTCCGAGAACATGCCGCGCAGGCTGCCGACCATGCTCTTGACGCTCCATCCGGCGCGCTTTTCCTTGCGGCCGCGTTGTTCCTCGGCCGTGATGGCGTAACGCAGCATGCCCGAGGCGGTGGACCAGGAGGGCGAGCTGATCACGTCGACCAAGCCGCCGAGCCCCTGGGGCAGACCGTAGCGCACGGACGAGTCGAAGATCTGCTCGCTCATCTCGAGCAAGCCGTCCAACTGAGCACCGCCCCCCGTGAGCACGACGCCGCCGCGCAGGGTCTCATCGTAGCCGTGTTTGGCGAGGTCGTTCTTGATCAGCTCGAGCAGCTCCTCGGCGCGCGGCTGGAGGATCTCCGCCAACTCGCGCTTGGCCACCACGCGCGGGGCACCGCCGGCCACCGACGGCACCGCGACGCCCTCGTCGGCGGTGACCAGGCTGCCCAGGCAGCAGCCGTTCTTGATCTTGATGCGCTCGGCTTCCGAAAACGGTGTACGCAGAACCATGGCGAGGTCGTTGGTGAAGTGACCGGCGCCCACGGGGAGGACGCTCGAGTGTTGCACCTCGCCGTCCATGAACAGCGCGTACTCGGTGGTGCCGGAGCCCAGGTCGAGCAGCAGCACGCCGAGCTCCCGTTCGTCCTCGGTCAACACCGCCTCGGCGGTCGCCAGGGGCTCGAAAACGAGCTCCGCGACTTCGATGCCGGCGCGGTTGACACAGGTCAGGAGGGTCTTGGTCCGCGTCGTGTTGCCGGTCACCAGATGCACCGTGACCTCGAGCCGGCTGCCCAGCATGCCCAGGGGATCCCGAATGCCGCCCTGCTCGTCCACCAGGAACTCCTGGGGGATGGCGTGGAGGATCTCGCGGTCCGACGGCAGGGCGGCGGACTGGGCCGCTTCGAGCACCCGCTCGATGTCCTGCGCGGTGATCTCGCGGTCCTTGCGGGAGACCGTGACCATGCCCCGGGCGTTGACGCTGCGGATGTCCGAGCCCGCGACGCCGACCCACGCCCGCGAAACCTCGACGCCGGCCATGACCTCGGCCTCTTCGGTGGCCTGCTTGAGGCTCTCCACCGTGGCATCGACGTTCACGATGTTGCCCTTGCGAGTGCCGCGGTTGGGCGCCAGCCCTTTGCCCACGACCTCGACCATCCCCCCATCACTTTTTTGGCCGATCAGGACCCCGACTTTCGAGGACCCGATGTCGATGGCCACGTGGTACCGCTCTGGCTTCGGCATGTTGCTCTCCCGTGAATATCCGTTAACTCAAGAAATCGAGTTGAAGTTCGTCGTCGTTCGTGGTCCGCCCGGCGGATTCGGAGGTCCCCTCCGAGGTCTCCTCCGCTTCCGGGTCCGAGCTTGCTTCCGAGGTGTCGAGCACCGCGGGCTCCGTTGCCGTGTCCTCTGCTGCGGCCTTCGGGCGGACCACGATGCGCTCGCGGAACCGCAGATCGATGGATTCGAAGGCCGGATAGCGGGCTGATAGCTCCGGCAGCAGCCGCTTCAGCGTGGCGATGCGTCCCGCCACTTGCCGCGTCGACACCCACAGGGGGAAGTCGAGGGCCGCGGTGTGGAAGACGAAGTCCTCTTCCGAGAGGATCTCGAGCTCTTCGAGGCGGTTCGCCCAATCGGCATCGGCTTGGCGCAGTTCCGCCACCGCGGCGAGGGCGCGTTGGACGGCGAGCTCGACCAGCGCGTCGGGCACTCCCGGTTGGCCCATGCGGATCTCGATCAAGCCGGAGTCGCCCGCGGGGGTTCCGGCGGTCGCGATCGCGACGCCCTCGGGATCGACGAAGGAGCGGCGCGGGCCGTCAGTGAGGATCGCCGCCGGCTTGCGCTCGACGATCTCGAGCAGCAGACGATTGGGCGGCTCCTTCTTGGCTTCGATCGACGCGATCCAACGCTCGTCGGCGAGCAGGCTGGGCACGCTGCCGAGGTCGAGCCGCCAGAGGTTCTGGCCGAGCAGCGGCAGCAGGTGGTTTTCGATCGCCGCCGGGTTCAGCCGCTCGGTGCCGCGAATCTCGATGTCCGCCAGGGCGAAAGGCGCCGCGGTAGTGACCCACAGCAGGGCGGTCAAGGGCACGCCGACGGCGGCCAGGGCACCCAGGAAGTAGCGGCCGAGGGCGAGCAGCCGGTGGCGCTTCCTTTGGGGCCGACCCTTGCCGCCGCGACGGAAGGGCAGCACCTTGGCCGGATCGCTGGCGGCTTTGCCCGCCGCGGGGCCGGAAGGCGGCGCCAGCGCCGGCACCACGGGCAGCGGCGGCAGCGGCGGCCGGGTGGTCAGGGGCGGACGGAGCTCGTCGCTCATGGCGCCTCCCCCGCGGTTCCGGCGAGCTGGCGCGCCAGGCGATACACATCGCCCGCGCCCAAGGTCAGCACGAGATCACCCTCGGCGACCAAGCCCGCGAGCGGCTCCGGAGCGTCCTGCCAGCGCGGGCAGTAGTGGACATGGCGATGGCCGGAGGCGCGCGCGGCTTCCACCACCAGCTCGCCCGTGATGCCCGGGATCGGCGCCTCGCGGGACGGGTAGACGTCCGTGACGATCGCTTCGTCGGCCAGCAGTAAGGCACGGCCGAAACCCTCGGCGTGGTCCCGCGTGCGCGAAAACAGATGAGGTTGGAAGATGGCGTGGACGCGCGCGCTCGGGTAGGCCTGGCGTGCGGCCTTGAGGGTCGCCTCGACCTCGACCGGATGGTGCGCGTAGTCGTCCACCACCGCGGCGCCGCGATACTGGCCGACCAGCTCGAAGCGGCGATGGACACCTTTGAAGGTGAGCAGCGCGGTAGCGGTCGACTCGAAGGGAACCCCGAGCGCATGGGCCACCGCCACGGCGGCGAGGGCGTTCTGCACGTTGTGCCGGCCGGGCAGGGGGATTTCGAGCTGGCCGAGCACGCCGGCCTTGGCGTGACTGACCGTGAAGCGGGTGCCCGCCGGGCCCGGCACCAGGTCGCGGGCCACGAAGTCGGCCTGGGGCGAGAAGCCGTAGGAGACGACCGGCCGGTCGGCGAGCCGCGGCAGGATGGTCTGGACGTTCGGGTCGTCCAAGCAGACGATCACCTGGCCGAAGAACGGCACCCGCGAGGCGAATTGGACGAAAGCGCTCTTGACCTCGTCCAAGTCCCGGTAGGTGTCCAGGTGATCGGCATCGATCGTGGTGATTACCGCCAGGACGGGCGCCAGGCGCAGGAAGCTGCGGTCGAACTCGTCGGCCTCGGCCACCAGGTACTCGCTGTGGCCCATCCGCGCCCCGGTCCCGAAGGCACGCAGGCGACCGCCGACGATCACGGTCGGGTCGAGTCCGCCCTCGGTCAACACGGCGCCGACCAGCGAGGTGGTGGTGGTCTTGCCGTGGGTGCCCGCCACCGCCACGCCGTACTTCAAGCGCATGAGCTCGGCGAGCATTTCGGCGCGGCCGACGAGGGTCAGGCCCAAGCGCTTGGCCTCGGTGACCTCGGGGTTCGAACCCGGCACGGCGGAGCTGTAGACGACCAGATGGGCACCCCGGACGTTCTCCGCTGCGTGGCCGACGAAGATCTCAGCACCGAGTTGGGCGAGGCGCTCGGTGGTCTCGGAAAGCGCCAAGTCGCTGCCCGAGACGACAACGTCGTATTCGAGCAGGATCTCGGCGATGCCGCTCATGCCGGTGCCGCCGATACCGACGAGATGCACGCGCTCGAGGCCGCGGAGGAAGCGCCGGAACATCTAGGTCTCCCCCTCGGTGCCGAGTTCGACGACCCAGTCCGCGATGCGCGCGGCGGCATCCAAACGGGCGGCGGCGCGGGCGGCGGTGGCCATTCGCGCCAGGGTCGCGGGGTGCGCCAGGAGCTCGCTGAGCACGGCGGCGGTTTCGTTCTCGAAGGCCACCGGGTCGGCCGCCGGGTCCGGCACCACACGCGCGGCGCCGGCGGCGGCGAAGGCCTCGGCGTTGGCTTTCTGGTGGTTCTCGGCGAGGGCCGAAAGCGGGGCGAGCACGGCGCCGCGGCCGGCCGCCGCGATCTCCGCCACGGTGATGGCCCCGGCGCGGCCGAGGACCAGGTGGCAGCCGGCCATGGCCCCCACCACGTCGTCCAGGAAGCTCACGAGTTCGACGGTGCCCGCGGGCACCCCGGCCGCCAACCAGGCGGTGCGCGCTGCCTCGAGGTGCTTTTCGCCTGTCTGGTGGAGCACGGTGAGCCCCGGGAACCTCCCGACCAGCCGAGCCACTACGGCCGGGAAGCTCCGGTTGAGCGACAGGGCGCCCTGGCTTCCCCCGAGGAGCAGCAGGCGCGGTGGACCGGCCGGCAAGGGCGCCGGTTCAGCGGCGAACTCCTTGCGAATCGGCACGCCGGTCAAACGCGCCGGGCACGACAGACCGTCGGCCGCCGCCGCGAAGGCCACCGCCGCGCCTGCCGCGAAGCGCGAAAGCTGGCGATTGGCGGACCCGGGCTGCGCGTTGGGCTCGATCAGCAGCGATGGCCGGCCGGCGAGCCGGCTGCCGAGGACCGCCGGAGCCGACACGTAGCCGCCGGTGCCGACGACCACCCGGGCACCGAGCTTCGAGACCAGAGTTCGGCCCGCCGCGGAGGCGCGCAGCAACGTCAAGAGAGCCCCGGCCTTGCCGACCACGCCGCGGCTCACGAAGGGCTTCGCCGGCAGGGCGTGGAACCGCACTCCGCGGGCCGGCACCAGCCGGGCCTCGAGGCCGCTCGCGGCACCGGCGTAGCTGACCTCGTAACCGCGGGCG
Organism: Thermoanaerobaculia bacterium; assembly: GCA_033762835.1. Lineage (GTDB taxonomy): Bacteria > Acidobacteriota > Thermoanaerobaculia > Multivoradales > DATKCC01 > JANRLG01. The sequence continues at coordinate 13,121 of JANRLG010000188.1, read as the reverse complement.
ATGAGCTCCTCGGCCACGGCCAAGGCGGGGAACACGTGGCCTCCGGAGCCACCCCCGGCCAGGAGCACATGGAAAGGCGCGAAGGGCGGCGTCGTCTCAACCATGTTGCGACACGTTCAACACCACGCCGCAGGCCGCCAGGGAGGCCATGAGCGAAGTACCGCCATAGGAGATGAAGGGCAACGGGATGCCCTTGGTCGGGGCGATCGCCAAGGAGACCGAGATGTGCATCAGAGCCTGGACGACCAGCAGGCCCGTGAATCCCCAGGCCAGGTAGCGGCCGAGCAGGTCGGGAGCGCCCAGGCCGGCCTTGATGCCGCGCCAGAGCAGCAGCGAGAACAACGTCAGGAGCGTGATGGCACCCAGGAACCCAAGCTCCTCGCAGACGATGGCGAAGATGTAATCCGAGTGCGACAGCGGCAGGAAGTGCAGCTTCTGCACGCTGCCCTCGGCGCGACCGAAGAGCCCGCCGGAGCCCACCGCGATCAACGACTGGAGGGCCTGGAAGCCGTCCCCCAGGGGGTCCGCCTCGGGATTGCGGAAGGCCAGCAGGCGCCGTACCCGGTACGGCGCGCTCAGGGCCACGAGGGCCAGGACGGGCAGTGCGATGCCGGTCACCAGCGCGAGGTACTTCCAGCCCAGGCCCGCCAGGAACAACACCAGCCCAACGGCGACGATCAGCAGAACGCTGGTTCCGAAGTCCGGTTGCAGCAGGATCAAACCAACCACCAGGCCGGTCACCCCGAGGACCGGGATCAGGACTTCCTGGCGGTCGACGAACTCCGGCTTGCGTTCGATCTGGTACGCGATGTACGGGATCAAGGCGAGCTTCGCGAACTCCGCGGGTTGCAGCGAGAACCCGGCGACGTAGAACCAACGGTGGGTGTTGTTGCGCTCGGGGCCGAAGAGCACCGCCACGAGCACCAGCACCACACCGCCCACCAGGGTGTAGATCACCGCCGGCTCGCGCAGCCGCCGATAGTCGAAGTGCATGGCCACGAACATCAGCCCGAAGCCGATCAGGGCCGCTACCGTTTGCTTGAACAGCAGCGGGTTGCCGAAGAGCCCGGTTTCGCGGGCGAGCGGCGCGCTGGTCGAATAGACCATCACCAGGCCCGACAGGACGAGCAGCGCCACCGTGCCGAAGAGCACCGGATCAAACGCGAGCTTCTTCGCCACGGCGAGCCTCCACGGTCCGGTGCACGAGTTGGTGGAAGACCTCGCCGCGGTGATTGAAGTCGCGGAACTGGTCGAAGCTGGCGCAGGCCGGGGACAACAGCACGATCTCACCGGGTCGCGCGGCTTCTGCTGCGATGGCGACCGCCCGCTCGAGCGTACCGGCGTCGACCAGCGATGCGCGACCGGCCAGCACCGAACGGAATTCCGCGGCGGCCTCGCCGATCAGGTAGACCTGCCGGGCCTTCTTCGCCACGGTGTCGGCCATCTCGGCGAAATCGGAGCCCTTGTTGCGCCCGCCCAGGATCAAGTGGACGCTGCCGTCCGGCAAGCCTGCCAGGGTGCCCAGGGTGGCGCCGGGGTTGGTGCCCTTGGAGTCGTCATAAAACGTCACGCCGGCCCACTCGGCGACTTTCTCCATGCGGTGAGGAAGGCCGCGGAACTCCCGCAGGGCTTGGGCGATCGCTGCCGCGGGGGCACCCAGGGCGCGCGCCAGCAGGGCCGCCGCCATGGCGTTTTCGACGTTGTGGCCCCCTGCGAGGGGCACGTCGGCGAGCGTGAACAACGTCTCCGAAGGGAACCCGGGCGCGACTTCGAGCACCTGGTCGCCGACGACGTGGCAGCCATCCTCGACGCGGCGATGACGAGAAAAGAACCGCCGCCGACCGGCGGTCTCGGAGCCCGCGCTCCACAGGTCGTCGGCATTCAGCACGGCGCTGTCGTCCACGGTCTGGCGGGCGAAGATCCGGCGTTTGGCGGCGGCGTACCCGGCGAGGTCGCCGTGGCGGTCGAGGTGATCGGGCGAGATGTTGAGCAAGGCCGCGGCCCGCGGGTGGAAGGCGTGGGTGCCCTCGAGTTGGAAGCTCGACAGCTCGACGACAACCACCCGCCGCGGGCGCGCCTCGGCCCCCGGCGGCAGAACCTGCCCGGCCAAGGGCTCCCCCAGGTTGCCGCAGGCCACGGCGTCCCAGCCGGCGGCCTGGAGCATGGCGGCGGCGAGGCTGGTCGTGGTGCTTTTGCCGTTCGAGCCCGTGATTGCCACCACCGGGCCGTCGAGGTACGGGAACGCCAGCTCGACCTCGGCCAGGACGGGCAGACCGCGCTCCCGCGCCTCGCGCAGCAACGGGCGGTCCGCCGGAACCCCGGGCGAGACCACCACGGCGTCGATGCCGCTCGGCAGGTGGGGCGGCTCGAGACCCGCCACCACCTCGAAGCCCGGCCGCCCGAGCAGATCGCCCAGACCCAACTCGGACAGAGGTTTGGCATCGACCGCAAGGACCTGGGCGCCGCGGTCGAGGGCCAAACGCGCCGCCGCCTGGCCCGAAACCCGAAGGCCGTAGACCAGGAGGCGCTGCCAGTCGGCGGAGGTGCCCGGGTGTCTCATCGCAGTTTCAGGGTCGACAAGGCGGCCAGGGAGAACAGGATCGCGACGATCCAGAAGCGTTGGATGACCTTCGACTCGGCCCAGCCGCCGAGCTCGAAGTGATGGTGGAGCGGTGCCATGCGCAGCACGCGCTTGCCGGTCAGCTTGAAGGAGGTGACCTGGACGATCACCGACAGCGCCTCGAGCACGAACAACCCGCCGACCAGCCCCAGCAGCAACTCCTGCTTGGCGAGCACCGCCACGCAGCCGATGGCGCCACCCAGGGCCAGCGAGCCGACATCGCCCATGAACACTTCCGCCGGATGGGAGTTGAACCACAGGAACCCGAGGCTCGCCCCCACGAGGGCGCCGCAAAACACCGTAACCTCGCCCACGCCGGGCACGTTGGCCACCTGGAGGTAGTCCGCCAGCACGCGGTTGCCGGCGACGTAGGTGAAGACGGCGTAGGTGCCGGCGGCGATGCCGGTGACCCCGATCGCCAAGCCGTCGAGCCCGTCGGTCAGGTTCACAGCATTCGACGAACCGACCAGAATGAAGATCACGAACGGGATGTAGAGGGCGCCGAGGGGCAGAATCCAGTCCTTGAAGAACGGGAAGGTGAGCTTGGCGTCGTACCAGGGCATGCTCCACAGGATCAGCCCGACGATCCCGGCCACCGCCACCTGCAGCAGGAACTTGGCGCGTGAGGTCAACCCCAGGTTCTTCTTCCGGCGCACCTTCAGGAAGTCGTCGGCGAACCCGATGGCCCCGAACGAGACGGTCACCCCGAGCACCACCCAGATGTAGGCATTGGTCAGGTTCGCCCACAGCAACGTGGGGACGACGACCGCGGTCAGGATCAGCAAGCCGCCCATGGTCGGGGTGCCAGCCTTCTTCTGGTGGCCCTGGGGACCTTCTTCCCGAATCGCCTGGCCCCACTGGAGCTTGCGCAGGGCGCGCAGGAACCACGGCCCGAGCAGCAGCGACAACACGAGCGCCGTGAGCGCCGCGCCCGCGGTGCGGAAGGTGATGTAGCGGAAGACGTGGAACGCCGCGATGCGATCCGCCAGGGGGAACAGCAAGTGGTAGAGCATCAGTGTTCCCCTCCCGGCCCAGCCACCCGCTCCAGCAGGCGTTCGACCACCCGCTCGAGTCCGATGCCCCGTGATCCTTTGACCAAAACGAGGTCCCCCGCCGTGACGTGTTCGGCCGCCCAATCGGCGGCCGCGGCGGCGTCCGGCAGCGCTGCCGTCGCTGCATCCGCGGCGCCCGCGGTGGTTTCCCCGGCGAGCGGGCCGACGGCGACGACTTCGAAACCCAGCTCCGCCGCCCGCCGCCCGGCCGCCCGGTGGAAGGCCGGCGCCTCGGGACCGAGCTCCAGCATGTCCCCCACGATCGCCACTCGGCGCGTCCGGCCCCGTTCGGCGGCCAGCTCGGCGGCGCTTTCGAGGGCCGCTGCCAGGGCTTCGGGGTTCGAGTTGTAGCAGTCGTCGATGAGCGTCGCGCCGCTCGCCAGCTCGACCACGGCGCCGCGGTGGGCGGCGGGGGCGAGGGAAAGCAGGGCCGCGGCCAAGGCGTCGAGTTCGACGCCCAAGGCGGTGGCCGCGGCGACGGCGGCGACTGCGTTCAGGACGTTGACCCGGCCGTGGAGGGGAAGCTCGAGAGTCACCCGGCGCTCCCCCACGGCGAGCTCGAACCGGCTGCCGGTGAGCCCGGGGCCGCGCGGCGCCACCGCGAGCAGGCGGACCGAAATCTCCGCTGCGGCGCTTTCTCCGAACCACACCACGCGGTCGGTGGGGTGGCCTTCGAGGTGGCGGCGCACGACCCGGGTGACTTCCGCGTCGTCGCGGTTGGCGATCACCAAGCCACCGGCGGCGAGACCCTGGAGGATCTCCGCCTTGGCCTCGGCGATGGCGGCCACGGAAGCGAAGTTCTCGAGGTGCACCGGCCGCACGTTCAACAGCATCACGACGTCCGGCCGGCCGAGCCGGCTGACCCCGGCCAGCTCTCCCGGGGTCGACATGCCCATCTCGGCGACCATCACCTCGGTGTCTTCCGGCACACCCAGGAGGGCCTGGGGGAAGCCGTAGAGGTTATTGAGATTGCCCGGGCTCTTGGCGGTCCGGAAGCGGGTCGCGAGGCAGGCCGCCAGGATTTCCTTGGTGGTCGTTTTGCCGGCCGAGCCCGTGACGCCGACGAGGTGGCGGCTGGGCACTCTCCGCCGGATGGCGCGCGCAAGGTCGTGGAGGCCGGCGTAGGGGTCGGCGACCTGGATCTGGCAGGCCGGAGCGGCGAGCTGGACGGCGTTCCGGACCACCGCCGCGGCGGCGCCGCGGGCGAAGGCGTCGGCCACGAACCGGTGGCCGTCGGCCTTTTCGCCGGGCAGGGCGAAAAACAGCTCGCCGCCCTCGACCTTCCGAGAGTCGAGGGCAGCGCCCCGCCAGACGGTCGCGGGGTCCCCCGCGATCACCGTACCGCCCATCTGGGCCGCGGCTTCAGCAACTCGCCGCATGGCCGAAGCGCTCCTCGAGAGCCCGTCGCAGTTCTTGTTGATCGGAAAACGGCGTGCGCACCCCCGCGGTCTCCTGGAAGGCTTCGTGGCCCTTGCCGGCGACCACCACGACGTCGTCCGGACCGGCCACGGCGACCGCCCGGCGGATCGCCTCACGGCGGTCCGGCACCAGCCGGTACTGGGTGTTGCCGCTTTCTTTGATGCCCGCTTCCACCGCCCAGAGAATCTCGAGCGGGTCTTCGCCGCGGGGATTGTCGGAGGTCAGGATCGGCAGGCACGACAACTCGCCGACCACCCGGCCCATGGGACCGCGCTTGCCGCGATCCTTGTCGCCGCCCGCGCCGAAGACCACGATCGGCTTCTTGCCCGTGAACTCGCGCACCGAGCGCAGCAGGGACTCGAGGCCCGCCGGGGTGTGGGCGAAGTCGACGAAGACCGGGAAGGGTTGGCCGGCTTCGACCGGCTCGAGCCGACCGACCACCGGGCCGCGCCGGGCGAGACCCGAAACGATGGCGTCGCTGGGCAGGCCGAGGGCTTCGGCGCCAGCTGCCGCGGCCACCAGGTTCTCGAGGTTGTACCGGCCGAGCAGCGTCGAGATCACCTCGAAGCGCCCCCGCGGAGTCACCAGCGTGCCCCGGATGCCGCGGGCGGAGAGTTGGGCGTTCTCCATCCGCACCTCGGCGCGGCTGTCCGGCCGGGCGCCGAAGGTCAAGGCGTCGGGCATCTCGGCGGCCAGCCGTGCGCCGTAGGGGTCGTCCAGGTGCACCACCGCCCGGCCGCCGGGCTTCAGCATCGAAAACAGCCCACGTTTGGCCTGGAAGTAGTCCTCGAGGTCCTTGTGGAAGTCGAGGTGGTCGCGGGTCAAGTTGGTGAAGATCGCGACATCGAACCGGAGGCCCGCCAGGCGATGGAGAGCGAGCGCGTGGGACGACGCCTCCATGGCCGCGGCGCGCGCGCCGGCCGTGTGGAAGCGGCGCAGCAGGCGAATCAGCTCGGGAGCCTCGGGGGTCGTGCGATCGGCGGCAAAGACGTCGTCCCGAAAGCCGTAGCCGATCGTCCCGAGCACCGCGGCGGGAAGCTCGGCGGCATCGAGCAACGCGCCGAGCACGGTGGCGGTGGTCGACTTGCCGTTGGTGCCGGTCACCGCGGCCAAGATCAGGTCGTTCTCCGGGTGACCGTGGACGCGCGCCGCCAGCAGGCCGGCCAGGGCTCGCGGGTCCGTGGTCTCGAGCCAGTAGACGCTGCTCGGCCAACCCGCGGGCGGTCCACTCTGAAGCCGGCCCGACGCTGCCAGCACGCCGACCGCACCGCGCTCGAGAGCCATGCCGGCAAAGGCGCGACCGTCGACCTTGGCGCCGGGTACGGCGACGAACAGGTCGCCGGGGACGACCTTGCGCGAATCCAGGGTGACACCCAGGATCGGCGGACCGAGCACCGGGTCCGGCCCGGCGAGGCGGCGGATGGGCAAACCCGCGAGGAGTTCGGACAGGCGGAGCGAGCGGGGGGGCGCGTTCATCGCGGCTCCTCGCGGCCGTCGATGACGGGTACGGCGTCGATGGGGCCTTCCAGGCCGGCGTGCTCCGGTCCGGGGTCTTCCTCCGGTTGAGTGCGTTTCGGGGGCTGGGCGAGGGCCACCAGGAACGACGGCGGAGTCGCGCTGCCCTCGGCGCTCTCGATCTCGGGCAGCTCTTCGGTCATGTCCGGGGCCACGCCCAGGTAGGGCAGCACCCGGCGCACGATGGCGGTGAACGCCGGGGCGGCGACGTAGCCGGCCGAGGTGACGCCCCCGAGCGGCTCGTCGATGGTCACGACACCGGCCAACACCGGCGAACGGGCCGGGGCGAAGCCGGCGAAGTTCGAGTTGAAGTGGGTGTGGTCGTACCGGCCGTTGACCACCTTCTGGGCCGTTCCGGTTTTGCCCGCGATGCGATACCCGGCGATGGCCGCGTTGCGCGCCGTGCCGCCCTCTTCCAGGACGGCCTCGAGCATGCGCTCGAGTTGGCGAGCGGTGGCCGCTGAGATTGGCCGGCCGATTTCCTTGGGCGTCCGGCGCTCGATCTGGCCGTCGCGGCCGATGCCGGCCACCAGGTAGGGCTGGTAGAGGATGCCGCCGTTGCCGACCGCGGCCACCGCCGCGGCGAGCTGCACGGTGGTCACGCCGAGACCCTGACCAAAGGAGAGGTACGCCGAGGTGATCGGCCGCCACTGGCGTTCGTCCTGGAGCGACCCGCGAGTTTCGCCGTGGAGGTCGATACCCGTACGCTCCCCGAAGCCGAAGGCGCGGTAGGTCTGGGCGAGCTTCTGGCGACCCGTCAGGTGGGCCGCCTTGATCACCCCGACGTTCGACGACTTCGCCAGCACGTCGCGGAAGGTCAACGCGCCGAAGGGTTTGTGGTCCTTGATGCGGATCTTGTACAGCGTGATGCCGCCCAACTCGCAATCGAAGACGTCAGTGGGGTCGACGACCCCGGCTTCGAGGGCCGCGGCGGCGGTGAAGATCTTGAAGCTCGAACCCGGCTCGTAGAGGTCCGCGATCGGCCGAATGCGCCATAGATCCTGGTGTTCGAGGGCGCGATTGGCGTCGAAGCTCGGGTAGCTGGCGAGGGCCAGGACGGCGCCGGTACGCGGGTCCAGAATCACCACCATGCCGCCCTTGGCCTTGTACTTTTCGACCGCGCGAGCGAGTTCTTCTTCGGCGACGTGCTGGATGGTCGCGTCCAGGGTCAGGTGGAGGTCCTCGCCCGGCGTCGCCTCGACGAAGGCGAGATCCGGCGGCACCATCGCGCCCCGCTTGTTGTCGCGCAGCACGACCCGCTGCACGCCGTGGCCGGCGATGCGGTCTTCGTACACGAGCTCGAGGCCGGTCAGGCCGTGGTTGTCCGTGCCGACGGCGCCGAGCACGGGCGCCGCCAGCTCGAGCATGGGGTAATACCGCTTCGAATCTTCGGCGAAACCGATACCGGCGAGGTTGTGGTCTCGCACCGCCTCGCGCACCTTCTGGGCCACCGGCGGGTCGAGCTTGCGCACGATCGGCACCCACCAGTTCTTGCCGGTGAGCTTCTTTTCGAGCGCCGAGCGCTCCGTCTTGAGGATCGGCGCAAGGATCGCCGCCGTGCGCTTCGGGTCAGCGATGTGACGGGGCACGCCGTAGAGGGAGTCGACCGGCATCGAAACCGCGAGCTCACGGCCGCGGGCGTCGTAGATCGTGCCCCGCGGCGGATCGAGGTCCATCACCCGCTGTTGCTGATCCGACGCCTTCTGGAGGTACACCTCGTGGTCGCGGAGTTGGAGCACCGCTAGGCGCACCACGATCCCCCCGAGCCACAGCGCGAGCCCACCGACGACGAGGATCAGCCGGAGCTTCACGAGCCTCCCGGATAAAACAGCACTTGGCCCGGTTCGGGCGGGGCCATACGCAAGTCCTCGGTGGCCTTCTCTTCGACCAGGGCCGGACTCGCCAGGTAGGACGCCTCGACCCGCAGTTGACTCTCGCGGCGCAGCAGCTCGTGGAGCTCGGACTCCTTCTTGCCAATGGCGTAGCCGGTGTCGAGCACCTGGAGACGCAGCCAGGTGAACAGGCCGAAGGCCAACGCGATGGGCGCCAGGATCAGGAACACCGCGCCGAGGTTCCACAGGCGGCGGCGATCCCGCTCCCGCACCAGGTAGTCGTTCACCACCGGGCGGTGGATGGTGTAGGCGTTTCTCACGGCGTCACTCCGGAGCGAGCGCTCTCGAGCCGGCGGGCGGCGCGCAGGAGCGCCGAGCGCGACCGTGGGTTGTCTTCGACCTCGGCCTCGCTGGGGCGCACGGGCTTCTTGGTCAGCAGCTCGAGGGCCTGGGTCTCGGCGCGGGTACGGCCGGTGATCGGGTCGACCACGCCGCGCGACAAGTCCCGCAGGGAGTTCTTGACCCGCCGGTCTTCCAGGCTGTGGTACGAGATCACCACCAGCCGGCCGTCGGTGGCCAGCAGCTCGGTGGTCGTTTCGAGGAAGCGATCGAGCTCGGCGAGCTCCTGGTTGACCTCGATGCGCAGGGCCTGGAAGATCCGCGTGGCCGGGTCGACCCGACCTTCGCGCGCCCCGGCGCCGAGCGCCTTGACGCGACCGATCAGGGCGCGCAGCTCGGTGGTCGTCTCGAGCGGCGCCACGGCGCGGGCGCGCAGAATCGCACGCGCGGCACGCCGGGCCTGCCGCTCCTCGCCATAGTCCTTGAAGATTCGCACCAGATCTTCCTCCGCATACTCGTTCACGACCGCCTGCGCGGTCGTGATTGCGCCGGGCCCCATGCGCATGTCGAGAGGGCCCTCGAAACGAAAGCTGAACCCGCGCTCGGGTTGGTCGAGCTGCAAGGACGAGACGCCGAGATCCGCGAGGATCCCGGCGACGGAACCGGCACCGAGCCCGAGGCTCGCCAAGTGCTCGCTGACGCGAGAGAACTCGCCCACCACGAGCTGGACGCGGTCGCCGAAGTCGGCGAGCCGCCGGCGGGCGATCTCGAGGGCTTGGGGGTCGCGATCGATGCCCACGAGCCGGGCGTCTGCGGAGCGGCGCAGGAGCGCCTCGGTGTGGCCACCCAGCCCGAGCGTCGCGTCGACGAAGACACCCCCGCGTTCCGGCTCCAGATACCGGAGGGTTTCTTCGACGAGGACGGGCACGTGTTGGTCATTCAAAGTCTTCCTCGCAAGCACTCCTCTTCAGATCCCGAACGCCGCTAGATCCCAAGTTCCGCCAGGGCTTTGAAGTCGTCCTCGGTGAGCGGCGTGGCTTGGAGGCGCGCCTCGAGCCGTTCCCGATTCCAGACCACCAGATGATTGACGTGGCCGGTGACCATCACCTCGCCGACGATCTCGGCCTTGTCCCGCAGGATCTTCGGCATCACCAGCCGGCCCTGGTCGTCGAGCCGGGTCTGCTGACCGAAGTAGTTGACCTGTTGGAGGAAACGCTGCGTCGCCTGGTGCGTCGAGGGCATCGCCGCGAGCCGCGCTTCGAGCTCTTCCCAGACCGCCAGGGGGTACACCAGGGCCGAATCCCCGTGGATCGACGTGACGAAAACGTCCAGCCCGAAACGCTCCTCGAGGTGGCCTCGGAAGTCGGTCGGGATCTTCAGACGTCCCTTGTCATCGATCTTGGCTGGTGCGCTGCCGCGAAACATCGTCTCCACCCCACGGGAGGTTTAGGGCGGAGAGTAGCGCGAATCCTCCACTTTTGTCCACATGAATCCACTTTCGGCCACCGTGAAGCTTACGAATGGCGTTTCGGTGCCGGTTTTTGTTGAGCGAAAATCAAGCGTAAAGATAAGAAGGGCGCCGTGACCGGCGCCCCCAGGGAAGCTCGTGGCCGGTTTTCGCCGGCCGTGATCGCGTCAGCAGCAGGTCCAACACCAGATGGGCGGCCGGTTGCCACCGCACACGTTGGCGCAGCAACCGCCGCAATCGAGGCAAGGGTGGTCGAGTCCGGTCTCTGGCGCCAGGAGCCGCAGGAACTCATCCGTTGTCACGACGATGGGCTCGGCGGAGTTAACGTTGACCCCGGGCGTCCATGCGCAGACCTCGGACACGGGGAGCTCCGGGGTCTCGGCGAAAACCGGCGCGACGAGGCTGACGAGAGCGAGGGCAGCGACGAGCAGAAGGGACCTCTTCATGACGACACCTCCACAAACAGCGACCGCGACCGATATTGGCCGACAGTCATTCATTGAGTGCGAGCGGAAGTCCTGTTTGTGGACACCGAGCGGAGCCCCTTGACATCCTTCTATCGCTCGCGTCACTCCCGCAGTAGATTCCCCGTGATGCCGCTGTCCAATTCGCCTCAGCCGCGGACCGTCGCCGAGACTCCGTCCGCCAAGGCCGCCCGCCGGGCGGAGGGGCTCGGGCGTTCGCGGATCGGCCCTTACGCGTTGGAAGCTGTGCTGGGCGAGGGCGGGATGGGCACGGTGTATCGGGCCACTCAACTCGAGCCGGTGCGGCGGACGGTGGCGCTCAAGGTGATTCGGGCGGGGCAGGCGACGACCGAGCGCATCCTGGCGCGTTTCGAACTCGAGCGGCAGGTGTTGGCGCTCATGCAGCACCCCAACATCGCCCATCTGATCGACGCCGGCAAGAGCCCGGATGGCGAGCCGTTTTTCGTCATGGAGCACGTCGACGGCCCGGCCTTGGTCGAGTACTGCGATCAGCGGCGGCTCTCGGTCACGGAGCGCCTGCGGCTGTTTCTCGAAGTCTGCGCGGGTATCCAACACGCCCACCAGAAGGGCGTCATTCACCGCGACATCAAGCCGTCGAACGTGTTGGTGGCGGAGGTCGACGGACGGGCGGTGCCCAAGGTGATCGACTTCGGGGTGGCCAAGGCGATCGCCGGGGACTTGGCCACCCGGGGCCTCGAAACCCAACTCGACGTGATGGTCGGCACCCTGGCGTTCATGAGCCCGGAGCAGCTCGACCGGCGGGTGCTAGCGGATCTCGACACCCGCAGTGATGTCTATGCCCTGGGCGCTTTGCTTTATGTGCTCCTCGCCGGGGTGCCGGCTTTCACCGATCGTGAGCCCGGCCGGCTGGTGGAGGCGATCCTCCGCCAAGAGCCGTCGCGGCTGTCGACACGCCTGCGGGAGCTGGGCGAGGCTTCGACGGAGATCGCCACCCGGCGCGGTACCGAGCCGCCGAGCCTGCTCCGAGTTCTTGCGGGCGATCTCCAGTGGATCGTGGCGCGCGCCCTCGAAAAGAACCCCGCTGATCGTTACCCGGCGGTGTCCGAGCTGGCGGCGGACGTCGAGCGTTACCTCGCGGACCGCCCCGTGCTCGCGAGCCCGCCGCAGCTTGGCCTGCGGATCAAGAAGTTCGTGCGCCGAAATCGCCTGGCGGTGGGCGCCGCGAGCCTCGTGGCCGTGGCCCTGGTCGCGGCCGTGGTGGCCACCTCCCTGGCCCTCTTCCGGGCCCGGGAGAGCGCCGAGCGCGCCACGCGGGAAGCCGCCAAGAGCCTTGCCGCGAACGAGTTCCTCAACGGCATGTTGGCGTCCGCGGCACCCGGCGAACAGGGCCGGGACGTCAAGGTGATCGATGTCCTCGATCGCGCCGCCGACGAGCTCGGCACCCGCTTCGCCGCCGAGCCCGAGGTCGAGGCCTCCTTACGGGAAACGCTCGGCCGCACCTATCGCCGGCTCGGCGAGTTGCCGCTGGCCCTCGCCCAGTTCGAACGGGCTCGCGAGTTGCTGCGGGCGCTTCACGGTGACGAGCACCCCGAAACGCTGACGATCCGCACTGCCCGAGCGGGCGTGTTGGTGGATGCCGGTCGCCTGGCGGAAGCCGAGCCGGAGCTCCAGGCGGTGGTCGCGCGGCTCGGCGCGATCGTCGGCCCCACGGATCCGAAGCTGGTCGACGCCCGCCAGATGCTCGGGTGGCTGTATCGCGAGATGGGCAAAGGCGAGTTGGCAGAGAAGGAGTTCCGCGATCTCGTCGCGATTCTCTCGGCAAGTTTCGGACGGGAGGCGGAGGTGACTCTTCAGGTCAGCGGTGGCCACGCGCTCGTGCTCCACGACCTGAAGCGTTTCGACGAGGCCCGGGCCTACTACGACGGCGGCTTGCTGGCGAGCTTCGAGCGCGTGCTCGGCCCCGAGGCGCCGGATTCGCTGATCGTGCGGAACAACTACGCGAACTTGCTGCTCGACCTCGGTCGAAGCGCCGAGGCCGCGGCGGTCCTGGCGGCCACCCTGCCGGTTGCGGAACGGGTCCACGGTCCCGAACATCTCGAGACGCTGACGTTGCGGCACAACTGGATTCGGGCGCTGCTCGCCGCCGGCAAGCCCGTCGAGGCCGAGGCCCTGGCCCGGGCCAATCTCGCAATCCGCCTGCGAGTCTTGGGCCCCGAGCATCCCCACACGTTGTATTCACGGAGCGCCGTCGGCGGGACCTTGGCGGCGCAGAAACGCTGGGCCGAGGCTGAGGCCGACACCCTGGCGGTTTACCGCGACACCCTGCGCATCCTGGGAGCGGACCACAATCTCACGAAGAGCCTCGTCGCACGGCTCCAGAAGATCTCCGAAGCGACCGGCCGCAAGGTGCCCGGCCGAACTCAAGTTCGG
>JANRLG010000187.1:0-29813 GCA_033762835.1 Thermoanaerobaculia bacterium | reverse complement strand
GACCGCTTGGCCCTGCCCGCCTGGTTCGACCGCCTGACCGCCGACGGCCGACTCGGCGCCAAGAATCGCCGCGGCTTCTTCCGGTACGACGAGGCCGGAAAACGCACCGGCGTGGACCCCGAGGCGCTGGCTCTCCTCGGTCTGACGCCCCGCAGCTCGACCCCCAGTTCAGCGGGGCCGGACGCGGACACCATCGTCCTGCGGATGGTGACACGGATGGTCGACGAGGCCGCCCGCTGCCTGGACGAACAAGTGGTGGCGACGCCCGGCGAGCTCGATCTCGCGATGATCTTCGGCACCGGTTTCCCGCCCTTCCGCGGCGGCCTGTGCCGCTGGGCGGACGCCACCGGCGTCGAGGCCCTGGTGGCCCACCTGCGCGGCTTCGCGCAGGCCGTCGGCACGCGTTACGAGCCCTCCGAGTCACTCTTGCGGATCGCCGCCGCGGGCGGGTTCTATCGGAGCTCGCGGCAGGAGGTAAGCTAGGCCCTGGCACAGCCGTTGCTGGGACGCCGACCGATCGGCCGATCTTCCGGCCCCCAAGTAGAGATCGGTTCCACGAAAGGACACTTCCCATGCGCACCAGGGTCCTCCTCGCCGCCGTCGCTTCCTTCCCTCTCCTCCTTCCCGCCGCCCTGCCCGCTCAAGCCGATGCCCCCCAAGGCCAGTTCACGGGCAGCGTCGAGGTCGTCGAAGTGCTGCTCGACGCTCTGGTCACCGACAAAGACGGCAACGTCATCCTCGGCCTCGGCGCCGAGGACTTCGAAGTGCTCGAAAACGGCCAGCCCCAGCAGATCGCGTCGGTGGCGTTTTATTCGAATCGCCGCCTCGCCCAGGCCGCGCCGGCCGCTCTCGAAGGCCAACTGAACCCGGCCGCCGCGCCCGACAGCCGCTACTTCATCCTCTTTCTCGAAGACCAGAAGCGCAAAGACGCCGACAGCCCGGCGGCCCTCACCCGCGAGCAGCTCCGCGCCTTCCAACGGGCCGAGGACTGGGTACGCACCGAGGTGTTGCCGAACGACTGGGTTGCGGTCACGTCCTGGGACACCCGGTTGCGCGTGCAGCAGGACTTCACTCGCGACCACGAGGCCCTGATCGCCGCTCTCGGCGCCGCCGCTCGGGGCGAAGAGGGCAAGGGCGTGTGGCCCTCGCGCGCCACCGCGACACGGACCGGCGACGAGCCCTCGTTGATCGCCGCCCTGCCCTCCGGCAAAGAGCTGTCGAAGGCCACGGCCCGGCTCGAGCAGGCGCTCACGGTGCTCGGAAAGGCCGCCGCCACGGTGCGCGGGCGCAAGAACCTGTTGCTGTTTTCGACCGGCTTCGGCGAGGTCACCAACTTCGGCAACTACACCCCGGACAAGCGTTATTACCCGCCCATGATGCAGGCGCTCAACTCGGCCAACGTGGCGGTCTACGGCCTCGACCTGACGCCTTCGGGAGTAGCCAATCCGTTCCGCGATTCGCTGAACCACCTCGCCGAGGACACCGGCGGCCGCTTCTACTACAACTTCGTGAACTTCGCGACGCCGCTCAAGCAGATCGTCGAGGAGAACAGCGGCTACTACCTGCTGTCCTACACCAGCCGCAAACCGATCGGCGAGTCCGGCTTCCAAAAGGTCACCGTCAAGGTCAAGAACCCCGGGTTCCAGGTGCGCAGCCGCGAGGGTTACGGCTTCGGTCCGACCAAGGGCTGACGCCCGGCAAACGCTGCGCCCACCGGTAGGACCGAGATCGGAGGGCGGGATCGAGGCCAGAGCGCGGCCAACGAAGTCTGCGGTTTCGCCGCCGCATGGCCTACAATCCCGCCGACACCGAGAAAGCGATGGTCCACACCGGCAATCCTCCGGGGGAGGCTCCATGCCCGAGCTGACCCCAGTCCAGAAAGACGCCTACTGGCGCTACAACATTCGCTTGACACTCGTCTTGCTGGCGATCTGGTTCGTTGTCGCCTACCTGTTGGGCGGCCTCTTCGCCGGCGCCCTCAACCAGTACTCGTTCCTCGGATTCCCCCTCGGTTACTACATCGCGGCCCAAGGCTCCCTGGTGGTGTTCGTGATCGAGATCGCCGTCTATGCCCGGCTCATGAACCGGAAGGACCGTGAGTTCGGCATTCACGAGGAACGAGAGGCGCCGTGAATCTGCGCAAGATTTTCACCCTCTACACCCTCGGCTTCCTCGCCGTCACGATCCTGATCGGCTTGGCCGAGGCCTACCTCGGCCTGCCCAAGCAGTGGGTCGGCTGGCTGTTCATGGGCCTGTCGATCGGCATTTACGTGGTGATCGGCATCGTCACCCGCACCTCCGACGCCGACGAGTACTACGTCGCGGGCCGCGGGGTGCCCGCCATCTACAACGGCATGGCGACGGGGTCGGACTGGATGAGCGCGGCGTCGTTCATCTCCATGGCCGGCACCCTGTCCGTCCAGGGCTTCTCGGGACTCGCCTACGTCATGGGCTGGACTGGCGGCTACCTGCTGCTGGCCGTGTTCCTGGGGCCGTACCTGCGGCAGTTCGGGGCCTACACGATTCCGGACTTCCTGGGTGCCCGCTATGGCGGCAACGCCGCTCGCATGGTCGGCGTCCTGGCCGCCATCCTGTGCTCGTTCACCTACCTGATCGCCCAGGTCACCGGCGTCGGGCTGATCGTGTCGCGGTTCATCGGCCTCGACTTCAAGGTCGGCGTGTTCGTGGGCCTGATCGGCGTGCTGTTCTGCTCGGTGCTCGGCGGCATGCGCTCGGTGACCTGGACTCAGGTCGCCCAGTACATCATCTTGATCCTGTCCTACCTGGTTCCGGTCGTCGTCCTGTCCTGGCAGCTGTTCGCCAATCCCCTGCCGCAGCTGGCCTATGGCAAGGTCCTCCAGGAGAACAACGCCTACGAGTTGAAGATCACCGCCGATCCCCAGGAACAGGCCACCCGCGCCCTGTGGAAGGCGGAGGCCGACGCCGCGGCCGAGAAGCTGAAGGCCGGCGGTCTCGATCCCGCCGAGGTCACCAAGCTCACGGCCGCCAAGACCACCGCGACGACCCAGGCCAAGGCCCCGGCGGCCTCCGCCGACGCCAAGCTCGGCAACTACCTGACCGTGCCCAAGGGCACCGGCATGTGGAACTTCCTCGCCTTGACCTTCTGCTTGATGGTCGGCACCGCCGGCCTGCCCCACATTCTGACCCGCTACTACACGACGCCCTCGGTGAAGGAAGCCCGGACCTCGGTGGGCTGGAGCCTGTTCTTCATCTTCCTGCTCTACTTCACCGCCCCGGCCTACGCCGCCTTCGCCAAGTTCTCGGTGTTCACCAAGCTCGTAGGCCAGTCGATCGCCGACCTGCCGTCCTGGGTGACCCTGTGGAAACCCGCCGGGCTCTTCGACGTCATCGACAAAGCGGGTGACGGCGTCATCCAGTTCGCCGACTTCGTGGTCAAGAGCTCCGACTTCGTCGTGCTCGCCACCCCCGAAATCGCCGGCTTGCCTTTCGTCATCACCGGCCTGGTCATGGCCGGCGGCCTCGCCGCGGCCCTGTCCACCGCCGATGGCCTACTCTTGACGATCGCCAACGCCATCTCCCACGACCTCTACTACAACGTCATCAACCCCAAGGCCAGCCTGATCAAGCGCCTGACGATCACCAAGATCTTCCTGATCGCGACGGCGTTGATCGCGGCCTACGTGGCCACCTTCCGGTTGGCGATCATCGTCGAGCTGGTGGCGTGGGCCTTCAGTCTCGCCGGGGCATCGTTCTTCCCGGCCCTGGTCATGGGCATCTGGTGGAAACGCACCAACAAGACGGGCGCCCTGGCCGGTATGATCGTGGGCCTCGGCGTCACGCTCTACTACATGATCGGTAGTCGCTTCTACGGCGTCTCGTGGTTCGGCACCAACACCGTGGCCTCGGGCGTGTTCGGCTTGCCCGCGGGCTTCCTGGTGACCTGGATCGTCTCGCTCCTGACCCCGCCGCCCGATGCGGCCACCCAGGAGTTGGTCACGAGCGTGCGATACCCGAAGAGCCACTCGGCGGCGCAGGCGATCAACGCCCTGCACTGAGCCCTCTGAGGGACCGTCGGCATGGAACCTTGGGCCGTCAAACTCCTACTTCTCGCCCGCCTGGTGGCCTACATGGCGCTCTTTTATGCGATTTTCGGCCTCGTGGTGGAGTGGCGCAGCCGCAAGCCCGACAGCAAGCTGCGCGCCTTCGCCCGCCTCCTGTGTTCTCCGCTGACCTCCCTGACGGCGCGGTTCCTGCCGCCGGAGGCCTCGTACCGGCAAGTCCTCACCCGCACCACCTGGGCCCTCGCCGCCCTCTGGCTGACGCTCGTCATCACCACGGAGTGGGTCCTTCCCGGCTGAGACCCGGGCTCGGCACACGCCCGCGGTAACATCGGCTCCGAGTCGAAAGGAGATCCCATGGCCGCCCCGTTGCCGCTGAAGCCCCACGTCCAAGCCCGGTCCCACATCGCTTCCCGCGACCAGTACGAGGAAACCTACCGGCGCAGTCTCGAGGACCCGATCGGCTTCTGGCGCGAACAGGCCGAGGTCATCGACTGGTTCCACCCGCCGAGCCAGGTCTTCGACGCCGACCTGCACGAGGTCGACTTCTCGTGGTTCGGCGGCGGCCGGCTGAACGCCTGCTACAACTGCGTGGACCGCCACCTGACGACGCGCGGCGACAAGACGGCCATCCTGTGGGCAGGGGACGAACCCGGCGACTACCGGGCGATCACCTACCGCGAGCTGAAGCACCTGGTGTGCAAGATCGCCAACGTGTTGCTCGCCCAGGGCGTCCAGAAGGGCGACCGGGTGGCGATCTACCTGCCCATGATCCCGGAGCTCGCGGCCACCATGCTGGCCTGCGCGCGCATCGGCGCCGTGCATTCCGTCGTCTTCGCCGGCTTCTCGGCCGAGGCCCTGCGCGGGCGCATCCTCGATGCCGGAGCCAAGGTCGTGGTCACCGCCAACGAAGGCCTGCGCGGCGGCAAACGCATTCCGCTCAAGAAGACCGTGGACGACGCCGTGGCCGGGTTGGCGGTGGTCGAAAAGGTGCTCGTGGCGCGCCGCACCGAGGTCGACGTGCCGATGACCGAGGGCCGCGATCTCTGGCTCTTCGAGGAAATGGCCAAGGAGCGCTCGACCTGCCCGGTCGAGTGGATGCACTCGGAGTCGCCGCTGTTCACCCTCTACACCTCGGGCTCGACCGGCAAACCCAAGGGCGTGCTGCACACGACGGCCGGTTACCTGGTCTGGGCGACGCTGACCCACAAGCTGGTCTTCGATCTTCAAGAGGACGATGTCTTCTTCTGTGCCGCGGACATCGGCTGGGTCACGGGCCACAGCTACATCGTCTACGGGCCGCTGTCGAACGGCGCCACCACGGTGATGTTCGAGTCGGTGCCGCTGTACCCGAACGCGGGGCGCTACTGGCAGGTGATCGACGACCTGAAGGCGACCATTTTCTACACCGCCCCGACGGCACTGCGCGCGGTGGCCCGCGAGGGGAATTCCTGGCTCGAGGGTTCGAGC
This sequence comes from Thermoanaerobaculia bacterium, assembly GCA_033762835.1. Lineage (GTDB taxonomy): Bacteria > Acidobacteriota > Thermoanaerobaculia > Multivoradales > DATKCC01 > JANRLG01. Next base: position 24,303 of record JANRLG010000187.1, on the reverse strand, counting down.
CGGGCGTCCTTGCGCATCCTGGGCACGGTGGGCGAGCCGATCAACCCCGAAGTCTGGACGTGGTACCACGACGTCGTCGGCCAGGGCCGGTGCGCCGTGGTCGACACTTGGTGGCAGACCGAGACCGGCGGCATCCTGATCACCCCGCTGCCGGGTGCCATCGGCCCGAAGCCGGGCTCGGCGACGTTGCCGTTCTTCGGTGTCGAGCCGGTGCTGGTGGACGACGACGGCAAGGAGCTCCTGGGCAACGACGTCACCGGAAACCTGTGTCTGAAGCGCTCGTGGCCGGGCCAAGCGCGCACGATCTACGGCGACCACTCGCGCTTCCGGGAGACCTACTTCACCCGCTTCCCCGGGCTCTACTTCACCGGCGACGGCTGCCGGCGCGACGAAGACGGGTACTACTGGATCACCGGGCGGGTCGACGACGTGCTGAACGTCTCCGGGCACCGGCTGGGCACCGCCGAGGTCGAAAGTGCCCTGGTCGCCCACCCGTCCGTGGCCGAGGCCGCCGTGGTCGGCTACCCCCACGACATCAAGGGCACCGGCATCTACGCTTACGTCTTGATCAACCCGGACTACGAAGGCACCGACCCGGCGGAGCTCGTGGGCGCGCTCAAGGAGCAGGTCCGCAAAGCGATCGGCCCGATCGCGACCCCGGACCGCATCCTGATCGCCCCCGGTCTGCCGAAGACCCGCTCGGGCAAGATCATGCGCCGCATCCTGCGCAAGATCGCCGCCGATCAAACCGACGAGTTGGGCGACATCACCACCCTCGCGGAACCCGCCGTGGTCGAGCAGCTGCTGGCGGCTCACCGGGCGGGGTGAGGGGGAGGGCAGAAAGGATACCAACGACGAAAACGACGCCCCGCCCTGGCGAGCCGGGGCCGGGGCGTTTTCGTCGTGGTGGCCTCGGGGTCCTTTGTCCCTACCAGATGCAGTAGTTCGGCAGGTCCATGCCCTTGCACATGTAGTAGCTGCACTCGCAGCCGAGCAGGCAGCCTTCGTCCCACGGGCTGCACCAGGACTGGCACCACTGGTAGGTGTACCAGCAGTCGTTGACGGGGATCGCGTCGGTGTTGGGGAACAGCTCTTCGAGAGAAGGCGCCGCCGGTGGCGTGACGGCAGCGTCTTCCCCGGCGGCGAAGGCGGACGGCGTGACGATCGAAAGCACGAGCACGAGCGAAACGAACAGGCGGCGCATGGTGACCTCCGGTATCGGTGCGTGCGCGGAAATCGCGCACACACTTTCCGTGCGCAAGCCGGACTGAACCGAGACGCCGTTCGACGCGTTAGGGGCTGCGCCGCTCGCCGACGCTGCGCTTGCCCCGCGGGCTGGTCTCCTGGGCATCGACGTAGGCATCGAGCAACCGGCGAATCATGCGCTGATACTGGGTGTGGTGCCGCTGAGCCTCGGACTTGAAGAACTCGACGCTCTTCCGGCTGAGCGCCAGAGTAACTTTGACCCCTTCCTCACGGAAGGCCAATTCCGCTGGAGAAGGTAGGAAATCGGGCAGCACTTGAACGGTGCCCAGCGGTTCATCGGTGTACTTGATTTTCTCGCTCATACAGTGCCTTTCCCTTGCGCCAGTAGCCTGCGCCGATGATTCGAATCACCGACGATCGGTAGGTGAACCGCACGGTCAAAATGCCCCCGTCGACCTTCCCGAAACAGTAGAAGCGCTCTTCAGACTGGCTGTGAGCGACATCCTTGGCGATCACGCGGTGAGGATCCGCGAACGCGAATTGTGCCCGCCCAAAGGAAACCCCGTGTTTGCCCTGGTTCTCGGCGTCCTTCGCAGAGTCCCAATCGAACCGCGTCTGCGCCATGGCCGAACCATAACATGAGCCATACGAATCGCCATACTGAATCGCCTCGAACTCGACGGTTGCCGGGCGAAACCGCCGCGCGCCGAACCTCACCGAGACCTCAGGCTTCCCTCAAGCCGGCGCCGCCCACCGCCGCTTAGGCTCCTGATCAGCCCGAGAGCGAGCTTGTCGCTGCTCTCGCTTCGAAGGAGCCTCACCATGAACTTCCTCGTTCGGCCCCTCGCCTGTTTTGTCGCCGCCGCCGCCCTCGCGAGCCCGACCCTCGCCCAGGAGGACACGTCGACCGGCTTCCGCGGCCGCCTTTACGGCGCCGGCTTTCGTACATTTTCGGGCATTGCGCCCGACTTCTCCGCGGGTTTCGGTCTGGGACTCGAATACCGCCTCTCGCCGCGGATCGGCGTCGAGGTGAACGTCTCGACGGCGGAGATCGAGGACGACTTCGACCTCGTCCACATCGGGGTCGTCCCCTTCGACATCGAGTCCACCGTCCGAGTCACCCCGGTGATCCTGCAACTCGATTGGCACTTGACCCCGGGCCGCGCCGTCGACCTCCACATCGGTCCGGTGGTCGGCTGGCTCTTCGCCGGGGACCTCGAGGTCACCACCCGCGGCGCGTTGCCCTTCCCCGGCTTCAGCCGCGAGCGCCGCACGACCGACGACACCATCGCCTTCGGTGCCCACCTCGACCTCGACGTCCCTCTCGGCGACCGCGGCCTCTTCCTCGCCTTCGGGGCCACGTACCTGAACGCCGACCTGGAGACCACCAAACTCGAACCGGCGACCGGCCGAACGGTCGAATCGAGCTTCGAGTTCGATCCGCTTCTCCTGAAGGTCGGCCTTGGCTATCGCTTCTGAACACACCCGAGCCAGCCTCGGGTAGCATCCGAGCGGTGACCGACCACCAGACTTCCGAGCTCTCCGCTGAGTTCACCCTCGGCGACTTCCGAGTCCAGCCGGCCCAGAACCGCGTCGGCCGGGGCGCGGACGTGCACCGGCTCGAGCCGAAGATCATGGACGTGCTGATGCAGCTCGTCCGCCGTTCGGGCCAGGTGGTTTCGAAGGACGAGTTGGCGGCCTCGGTGTGGGCCGGCGTGTTCGTCAGCGACTCGGTGGTGACGCGGGCCATCGCCGAGCTGCGCCGGGTCTTCGGCGACGACGTGCGGGCGCCGCGCTACATCGAGACGATCGCCAAACGGGGTTACCGGCTGCTGCCGCCGGTGATCCCCGCGGCGACCGGCGCCACGCCGGCCCGGCGTGGACCTTCGTTCACCCCGGGGCAATGGGTCCGCGGTGAGCGCTTCTTCGGCCGCGAGACGGAGATCGCGGAGATTCTCGAGGGGCCGCGAAACGGCCTGTGGGTGCTCGGCACCCGAGCCATCGGCAAGACCTCCCTGCTCAAGGAGCTCGAGCGCCGCGCCGGCGAAGCCCCGGAGAGCCGCTACTTCCCCCTGTTTTGGGACCTCCAGGGCTGTGCCGATCTCGGCGCGGCCTTCGAGGCGGTGTTGGCGGAGGCGGCCGATCGCCTGACGGAGCTCGGGATCGCGCTCGACGCCACGGCGAACGACGACTTTCTGCGTCGCCTCGCGCGCCTGCGGCGGGCCTTGCGCGAGCGCCGCCGAATCCTCCTGTTGTTGTGGGACGAAGCCGAAGAGCTGCTGCGCCTCGACGCCGCCGACCCGACGCTCCTCCCCCGGCTCCGCCAGGCCCTGCAGGCGCAAGAAGGCATCCGCACCGTGATCGCCGCCGGCCCGGCGTTGTGGCGGCTCGGCGAGCGCCGCGCCGACACCTCGCCGTTCCTCCACGGCTTCGCGCCGCCGCTACCGCTGGTCCCGTTGACCGCGGAGGTCGCCCGGCAGTTGCTTGTCACCAGCTACGGCGACGCGCTGCCGGAGGCCGTGGTCCACGAGTTGGTCCAGGAAAGCGGCGGGCATCCGAGCCTGCTGCATCTGCTGGGCAGCCGGTTCGCGCACCTCGGGGACGTCGAGCTGGCCAAGGAGTCGGTCGCAGCGGACCCGACGGTGCGGCTGCATCTCGGTGTCGACCTCGACTTGCTTTCGCCGCTCGAGCGTGCCGCCCTCGTGGCGCTCGCCCGCGGCGAGCTTGTGCCCGCCGAACGGCCGGCGCTGCTGGCGCTCGCCGGCCTGGGCCTGGTGCGCGCTCTGCCCGCGGGCGGATTCGAGGTGGCGAGCCCGCTGTTCCGGCGCCTGCTGGCGGAGACGCGGCCCTAGAACGTGTAGATCGCCGACAACGAGAACAGGTCCGAATCTTCCCCGAGCTCGAAGGCGAAATCGACCTGCACGGGCCGGAAGACGAAACCCAACCCCACCGCGTACCGCTCCTCTCGCAGGTCGGAAAGCCCGATTTCGTCGGTCTTCACCCAGTAGCCCGCCCGCAGGGCCACCAACGGGTCGGAGCGCAGGAAGGCGTATTCGCCGCCCACGTGGTACTCGAAGAAGTCGCGGAGCGGTTCCTCGAACAGATCGAAGCTGATGAACGCGAAGGGCGTGTCGTAGTCCACCCGGTCGATCTCGGCGGCCAGGGTGACGGCGCCGCCCTTCGAGCGATACGCGACCCCCAGGCCGCGGACGAACGGCACCCGCACTCGCGCGGTGGCAGGCAGGGCGACCCGGAACGGCGGGTTCGGTGCGGGTTCGAAACGAGCCGGGCCTTCCGCCTCGGTCCCCTGGCGTAGGAAGTAACCGAGCGACCAGCGATCGGAAATCCGGTGCAGGGCGCCGGCCTGGATCGTCCAGACCCCGCGATCGATCTCGAGGCGGGAGGTGCCCAGCCGATCCTGCTCCCGCTCGGAGCCGGAGCTGAAGAGATCCGCGGTGGAAGACATCGAGACACTGGTGTGGGCGACCGCGAGGCCGAGGCTGAAGTGATCCCCAAACCGTCGGCTGGCGGCCCCGCCGACCAGCAGCACGTCGAGATCGACCTGTTCGCGCACCCGCGCCGACAGCTCGGGCGAGCCGAAAAACGAGGGGAACAACACCCGAAACTCGCTCGTCTGGTCGAAGCGCGCCAGTTGGTGGCCGTACAACGAGAAGGACCAAGGTCCCCGGGGCACGACCACGGCGCCGAACGAGCCACCCGCGAAGCTGTTCGCCTCGCGTTCGGCGGCGGCCGACACTGCCGAGCCCTGGTTGCGTAGCCGAGCCTCGAGGGAGATCTCCGGTTTGGTCAGCTGCACCAGGCCCGCGGGGTTGGCGTAGGCCGCCGTGGCGTCGTCGGCGAGCGCGGCGAAGGCGCCGCCGAAGCCCAGCGAACGGGCGCCGGGATTCGAGAAGCTGAACTCGAAGCGATCGAAGATGGATTGGGCCGCCGCGGGCGCGGTGGCGAAGCCGGCGACGAGCAGGGTGACGGCGAACCGCGGGGACAACAATCGCAGGCTCATCGGGGCCGCAGGTTAACACCGCCCTGAGCTCCAGGAAACCTCACCGCGAGGGTCGGACACTCCGACACTCTTCGTCCCCCGGTGAGCCTCGACGGCTCCTCAGCCGCCCACGGACAGCGACCAGCGCTCCGCACCACCGCTGTCGAAGCCGTCCGAGAACAGGCCGGGGGGGCGGCTCGGGTCCCAGAAGTTGTGGGAGAGGACGAGTAGGCACAGGAGCGTCACGGAGTCTGCGTAGTAATCCTCCTGGCGCGTCCGGACGGCGTCGTAGACGGCATTCACAAAGCTCTGGCCGCTCGGGTCGGTGAGGGCGGCGACGGCGAAGGGAGCGGCGAAGAAGCTCGTGAAGAAGTCGCCGGGCGGAATCGGCGTGCCGTCGAGCTGGTAGCCGGGTTTGATCGCGGTCGGAACGCCTCCGGTGGCGGAGCGAATCCACGCCGCGAGCCGCCGGGCCTGGGTGCGCGCGACGACGTCGCCGTTCAGCACGGCGTCGGTGGCCAAGCGCCATGGGACGCGGCCGGCGTTGTAGTAGTACCGGCCGTCGTTGGGACCTTCGAGAAAGCCCGGTGGCGCAGGCCGGGGGGCCGGGTCCCCGGCCGAGAGCGGTACCGTGAAGTCCGGGAGCAGGCCGGTCTGGGGGCTGACCTCGGTTTGCAGGCGCTCGGTGGTCTGGGCCACCGCGGCGGCGACCTGGTGCCAGGTGGCGGTCCCCAGGAAGCGGGCGAAGGTCCGGAAATGGCCGGCGAGGAAGTCCGACGGGCGCACCGTGCGCTCGTTGTAGGAGCTGCCCGCGGGGTCGACCCAGTCACCCAGGAGTGGCAACCGGCTGGTCGGACCGACGGTCGAAGCCGCCAAACCCGCGAGCACTCTGCGGGCCTCGTTGCCGTAGTGGAAACGTCCGCCGTTCCCCCACTGCTGTTCCGCGAGCAGCAGGGCATAGGCGAGATCCGCGTCGCCGTCGAAGGCGGAGTCGTTGCCGCTGCCATCGGGGACTTCGTCGGCCTCGACGTGCCAATCCATGAGCCGAGCGTCGATCGTGCTCGGGTGATCGAGGGCGAACTCCCAGAGGCCATCGAAGATCGTGCGGGCCGCCATGTCCCAGCCCGCCAGGTGCGCCACCACGATCATGCCGTAACCCTGCCCCTCGGACACCGTGGCCGCGTCGGCGCCGGTGCCCAGCTTGACCCGGTACCGCGGATGGCCGTCGGGCTCGGTGCCGGCCGTCGCGAGGTAGGCCGCCTGCCACCGGGCGTAAGCCTCCCGCACGTCGGTGTCGAGCTGGGTCTGGGAGCGATGGTTGGGCACCAGCGTGCCCGCGGCATAGGTGGCGTGCTGGGGAAAAGGGTAACGCTCGGCCTGGGCGACGAGGACCTCCGGCAGGAGCAGCAGGCTCAGCGCGTACGGAATCGATCGACGCACGGACGACCTCCTTCGACAGTAGGTTCGGTCGACAGTCTATAGCAGAGTCTCGATGTAACTATGCGGCACTGTCGGACAGCTTCGCCGCGAGTGTCCGACACTCGCTTTTCGTTACTCCCGCGCGCCGCCAAGCCCATTCCAGCGGCCTTGTGCTTTCTCTGAAGACCTGGCACGCGCCTTGATGTAGCCCCTGCCGTCCGCGCGCTTCGCCCGCTTGGTGACGCCCCGCCGTTCGGGGCTCGGGCGGAGCTGTACGCGGCCCCAACGAAGAGGACGGAAACGATGAATCCAGACGAGACCTTCGGCCTCCCGGCAGGTGTCCGCGCCGCCGTCGAGGAGATCTTGAGCCGCCGGCAGCCGCTCGCCACGGCCGCCGCGGCGAGCGGCCCCGCGGAGGTGCTGTTCTACGACCAGGTCGCCTTCGACTTCGCCTTCGGCTGGGTGGGGACGAGCACGACCCGCTGGATGTTCCCCATCCAGGCCGAGGGCCCCACCTACGTCTATTACTGCTGCATGCGCTTGCAGCAGCTCGGCTACACGACGGACCAGGTGCTGTTCGCCACCTCGGGGCAGGGAGCGGTGTTCTACGCCACCGTGGCCAGCGCCGCGGTCAACTCCTCGGGAGTCATCGGCCTACTGCCCGGCAACACGCCCGTGTTCGACTTCGGCGGCACCCTTTCGGCCTTCGCCCCGAATGCCACGGTCACCCTGATCTGCCCGAGCTCGGCCGCCGACAACGACTACGAGGGCACCACCTACCACGGCACGGAACTCGTCGGAAACCTCGCCATCTACATGAACGGCAAGGTCGTGGCGACCGACGCCGCGGTCACCTACGACCCCGCGGGCACGGCCAAGACGCCCGGCAACATCTGGCTCGGGGACCCGCAATCCGGCACCGCCTCGATCCTCTGCCCCACCCCCGGTGAAGGCAACACCCAGAACTTCCCCCTCGGCATCACGCCCGTCTGCGGCTGATTTACAAGGAGTTACCCATGGCCCGTCCCAAGATCGTGACCATCGTCGACGTGTCCGGCAGCATGAACGACTACAACTACATCACTCCGGCCAAGGCCGACGCCGACACGTTCATCAACATGTTCCAGCCCGGCGACAAGTTCGCGGTGCTGTCGTTCAATCAGAACGCCCACCGCGTCTTCCCGACCACGGCCAACCTTGAGGTGTTCAACCCCCCGAACGCGACTGCCGCCTCATCCGCGATTCAGGCCCTCTACGCCAGCGGCCAGACGAACATGGGCGAAGCGATCGAGTGGGCAAACGCGCTGCTCGCTTCCGAGGCCGAACCGCGCGGTGAGGTGTTGCTTTCGGACGGCATGTGGAACGTCGGCAAAGACCCGCTCAAAGTCCTCAACAAGAACATCCGGATCTACACGATCGCCCTGGGCAACCACGGCCAGCTCGACTTGCTGCGCAAGATCTCGCAGGAAACCGGCGGCTTTTACTCCTTCACGCCGGACTCGATCGGTCTCGCGAGCATCTACTTCGACATTCTCGAGTACGGCAGTGTCGGACAAGTCGTCTACAACACCCTGCGCCGCGACATGACCAACCAACAGCACTTCAATGCCGTGGTCAAGCTCTCCGCGGGTTTGGACAGCGCCTCGATCGCGGTCAACTGGGCCGATCCTTCGATCACCTTCGGCGGCACCACGCCGGGCAACAACCAGATCGGCGTTGTCGTCCGCGATCCGAACTTCAAGGTCCAGCCCCTGACGCCCGTCTACCGTTCCTACGGTTTCGTGGTCTACACCCTGCTCAACCCGATTCCGGGCAACTGGTACTTCGACACCACTTACGTCGGCACCAAGTCGGCCAACGTCACGGCCGGGGCCATCGACCCGGATCAGCTCTCCGTGCTCGCCGTCGACGCTCCGCAGCACGTCGTGCCCGCGGGCGAGTCCTTCACCGTGCGCACGCGCCTCAGCCACGAGGGGAATCCCGTGGCCGGCTGCACGATCGGCACCAGTGCCGAGGTGCCCTCGGTGTCGATGGGCGAGGCTATGGCCCGTTACGGGCGTGAGCTCGACGAGTTGACCGTCCACGAGGATGGCCCGGCGACTCCCGAAAGCCGCATCACGCAACTCCGCCAGCGCCTGTTGCCCCACGTCGACATCCTGCCCCGCCACCGGGTCCAGCCCGAAGTCCGCTGCCTGGGCGACTCCGAGCACGAGCTCACGTTCCGCACCGACAAACCCGGGGAATACGTCGTTCGCGTCGAAGCCGTGGCGCCCCACCCGCGGGGTGGCGAGCTGATGCGCACCCGCCACGTCACGGTCACCGTCCGCTGATCGCCGAAGTACCGACAAGGAGTCGTCATGCGTCTGGAACACACTCCGGCGACCGAGCAGATCGCCAACAAAATCGTCCTGCTCCTCGACCGTTCGAGCCTCATGCCCTGGGATGCCGCGTTACCGGCCCTGGGCGCCTTTCTGAATCTCCTCCAGGTCGGCGACCGCTTCGCCGTGCTGGGGTATCGCGTCCGCCCGACGCCGATCTACCCGATCGTCGGGTTGGTGACCTACGACGACCGCGCCGTCATCAACCAAGCCACCAACGTGCTGCTGTCGACGACCGCCGGCGGCGAGCGCTCGAACCTCGCCGCCGCCCTGGCCGCCAGCCGCAAGCGCCTCGACTCCGAGCCGCCGCCCCAGGGCATGGTGCTGGTCGCGTCGAGCCCCTCGAACTATGGGCGGAATCCGCTCGGCAACCTGCCCGACTATCCCATCGAGACGATCGCCCTGGGCGCCCACGGCCAGGAAGACACCCTGCGCGCCATCGCCCAGAAGACCGGCGGCACCTACGCCTTCGCCGAGGACACCGGGCCGCTCATGAGCCTGCTGCTCGACTGCATCGAGCGGCTCGGCATCGCCCAGATCCTGAGCGTGGGCTCGAAGACGGTGCCCAGCCAAAAGCCCTACAACCTGGTCGGGCGGGTGCCGACCGACTCGACCACCGCCACGTTCCTGGTCTTCTGGGGCGACCCCGCCGTGACCTGGGGCACCGGCAGCGGCCCGGCCTGGGTCACCGCCGAGCTCACCGACCCCAACGGCAAGAAGTACGAAGGGGCCCCGGTCTGGGCCAATGACGGCTTCGCGGTCTTCTCGGTTCCGAGCCCGACCCCCGGAAGTTGGTCACTCGCGGCGACCTACGTCGGCCCGGGTACTTGCACGTTCACCAACGCCATCCTCGACTGATTCTCGCCCGCACGGAGTATCGAGCCATGAAATCGCGCTTCCTCCCGCTGTTGTCCCTGTTCGCTCTCGCCCTCGTCGCTGTCGGGGCTCGTTCGACCGCCACCGCCGGTACGGCGGGGGGAAGCCCGAGTCTCGTCCCCGCGGACCCCATCGGAAATCTCGGCGGCACCTTCTCGGTCGACCCCAACGGTGCCGCCACGTACCAGATCCCGCTCGAAATCCCGCCCGGCACGGGTGGCCTGACGCCCGAGCTGACCCTGACCTACAACGGCCAGCGCGACAACGGAACCCTCGGCATGGGCTGGGCGTTGAACGGCATCGAGGCGATCGCCCGTTGCAACGCCAACCAGGTTCCGAACGGCTTCACCGCCCCGGTCACCTACACCTACCGCGACCGCTTCTGTATGGCCGGCATGCCCCTGCTCGCAACCTCCGGCGACTATGGCGAGGACGGCACCGAGTACCGCACGGTGCGCGACACCTGGACGAAGATCGTCTCCCACGGCACCTGCGGCCAGGGGCCGTGTTGGTTCTCCGCCACCAACAAGGACGGCGCCGTGCTGCGCCTCGGCTTCACCACCGGGGCCACGGGCTCACGCATCTTGGCCGCCGGCCGCACCGACGGTGCGGTCCGGGTGTGGAGCCAAGACCGCTACACCGACTTGAACGGCAACTACGCCGCCATCAGCTACACCAACAACGCCATCTTCGGCGACTACGCCCCGGCGCGCATCGACTACACCGGCAACGACACCACCGGCCTCACGCCCCAGCGTTCGGTGGTCTTCACCTACGAATCGCGACCCGATCGCATCACCGGCTACAGTGGCGGCAGCCCCTGGCAAATTCTGAAGCGCCTGGTGACGATCGACACCGCCGTGGGCACCACGCCGGTCAAGACCTACCGTTTCAGCTACGACACCAGCCCGACGACGAAACGCAGCCGGGTGACCGCCATCCAGGATTGCCCGCCGGCCCCGGGGACTTGCCTGCCGGCCACGACCTTCGAGTCCTCGAGCCCGGCGAACGGCTTCTCGAGCGGCGCGGAGACCGCGACCGGCCTGTCCACCTCGACGCTCCTCGGTTTGATGCCGATGGACGTCAGCGGCGACGGCAAGACCGACTTCGTGGCCGCCGGAAAAAGCGGCTCGAAGCTCCAACTGACGACCTACCTGTCGACCGGCCGCAACCTGGGCTCGGGCTCGAGCCAAACCACCGGCAGCGATGCTGGGGAGCTCGGGGTGGTCGCCATGGATGTCAACGGCGACCGCCTGGGGGACGTCGTGATGCCCGTGGCGCGCGGGACCACGATGACCTTGGTGACCTTCCTGTCGAACGGCACCGGCTTCGGCGGCGGCCTCGAAACCGCGACCGGCCAGTCCTACAAGGCGATCAACTACCTGCCCATGGACGTCGATGCCGACGGCCGCGAGGACTTCGTCCAGGCTTTCGAGAACGCCGGCAAGGTCAACTTCCGCGTCTACCTCGCGACCGGCTCCGGGACCTTCGGTCCGGCCCAGTCCAGCACGACGACCTTCGCCTCGGAGAACCTTGGCCTCTTCCCACTCGACGTCAACGGTGACGGCCGGGTGGACGTCGTCCAGGGCCAACGCGCGGGCGGGGAAGTGCGCTTCGTCTACTACCTGTCGAACGGCAACACCTTCGACAACGGCGTCGCAGTCTCGACCGGTCGCAACCCCACCAAGCTCGAGATCCAGCCCGCGGACGTCAACGGTGACGGCCTCGGGGACTTGCTGCTGGTTTCCCTCGACGGCTCGAGCATCGAAGTGGCCCCGTACCTGTCGACCGGCACGACGTTCCGCAACGTCGCCCCCACGACGCTGTCCGGGGGCGACTCGAACCTCGGCGTGTGGAGCGCGACCCTGAACGGCGACGATCGCGCCGACCTCGTCCAGCTCTGGAAGTCGAACGGCAAGGTGCAGTTCCGGCCGTTTTACGGCGAAGGCGAGAAGTTCACCGCCGGCACGACGTTCGACAGCTCCTTGCCCCCCGAGTCCCTGGGGCTCAAGCTGCTCGATCTCGACGGCGACGGCAAGCAGGACGCCCTCGATCCCCAGGACGCGAGCGGCAAGTTGAAGCTGTCCCTGGTGCTCAACACCGTCGGCCAGCCGGATCTGCTGACCCGCACCGTCAACGGCCTGGGCGGCGAGGTGATGGTCACCCACCTGCCGATGACCGACAACTCGATCTACACCAGGGGCCGCACCGCGACCTACCCGGCCGTCGATCTCCAGACTTCGATGCCGCTCGTGGCCCGCTACACGAACACCGATGGCCGCGGCAATGCCTACGCCTTCTCCTACCGCTACGACCAGGCGCGGGTGGGCTACACCGGCATCGGCTGGCTGGGCTTCCGGGCGATCCAAATGATCCAGGACTCGGACAAGCGCTTTTCCGAGGTGCTCTACGCCCAGGACTGGCCCGGTAACGGCCTGGTCACCCGAACCGGCGTCTACAACGCGAACGGCGTGGCGCTTTCGACCACCGACCTTACCTACACCGACATCGCCTCGAGCGGTCTCAAGGCCAAGGGCATCCACCAGTTCGTCAAGAGCGCCGAGAGCTACTCCGCCTACGCCGACAATCACGGCGGTGCGCGGCTCTACACGCTCAGGAAGACCTACGAATACGACGCCTACGGTAACGTCAACCTGATCGCCGACCTCGGTCAGCCGGGGATCACCGCCAACGCCCGGTACAACTGTTTCCGCTACGACGACGACCCGGCGACCTGGCGCCTCGGCTACGTCGCCCAGGAGCTGCTCGCCAAGACCGAGACCCGGTGCCGGAGCTTCCTGGCCGCCGCCAACCCGACCTGGGACCCGGCGACCGACGCCTCCTGGTCGAAGACCGGCTACGACGCCCGCCGCAACGTCGTCTCCCAGGGCCAGTGGGACGACTCGAACAACGTCTGGGTGACCGCGACGTTCACCGTCGACGACTACGGCAATCAGCTGTCGGCCACCGACCCGGCGGGCAACACGACGAATTTCACGTTCGACGCGACCTACCACACCTTCCTGGCCAGCGTGACCTCACCGCCCAACGAGGCCGGGCAACGCCTGACCGACACCTACGAGCACGAGCCCTTCTTCGGCAACCAGATCCAGAACCTCGACCGGAACGGCAACCTGTTCACCTGGAGCGTCGACACCTTCGGCCGGGTCGTGGACGAATACGGGCCCGTCCCCGGCGGCTCGCCGACGAATCCGGTGCGGCTGAGTCACTCCTCGTTCGGCAAGGACGGCACCGGTTACTTCGCCCTGGTGGCCTCGAAACCCGCCTGGAGTGCCACGGATGACCCGACCACCTGGTTCTGGGAGAAGACCTACACCGACGGCCTCGAGCGCGAGTGGCGCACGGTTACCCGCGGCGACACGGACCAGACGGCGCGGATCAGCGAGATCCGGTTCAACGCCGAAGGCCAGGTATCCCAGACCTCGTTGCCCTACTTCGCCAATCAGTCGCCGTCGTGGATCACCACGACCTACGACGTCTACAACCGGCCAGTGACCGAAACGGCGCCGGACGGCACCGTTCGCAAGTACGACTACAGCCAACTCGGAGCGCTCAAGGTCTACGTCACGGAGGCCTTCGGCACGCCGGACGCGCGCACCGAGATCAACCAGTTCTCGCCCTTCGGCCAGCTGATCAGCCAGACCTTCCCGAACGGCGAGATCTACCGCTACGCCTACAACCTGCAAGGGGAGCTGACCTCGATCGATACCGTGCCCGATCGCCGCACGGTGAGCTTCGGGTACGACTCCCTCGGGCGGCTGCGGTCGACGACGAGCGTCAACACCGGCGTGACCAGTTACCACTGGAACGCCGTCAACCAGATGACCGGCTCGACGGACGCCGCCGGCAATACGATCGTCTACCAGCACGACAAGCTCGGCCGCGCCATCGTGGTCACCGGCACCACCGGAGCAGGAACCTCGACGTTGCGGCTGACCTACGACGGCGGTACCTCGAACGGGCGCGGCAACGTCACCCTGGCCGAGCTCACCCACCCGGTGCTGGGTGCTTACTCGTACCAAATCGGCTACGACCCCTACCAACGAACCCGCACCGTGGCGGTGAATCTCGACGGCCGCAATTGGGCCTACGGCATGGACTACACGCCACTCGGCCAGATCAGCGGCCAGACCTACCCGGACGGCGCCCAGCTCGCCATCGCCTACCGCCCCGACGCCAACCCGTCGACCTTCGCGCTGGCACCGGCCGGTGGCACGGCAGAAACCCACATCACCTACTCCAACTACGACGCCAACGAAGTGCCTCTGACGACGAGCTACAAAAACGGCGTCGTGACCACCCGCGCCTTCTACCCGAACGACGTCGGCACCGGCAAGTTGAAGTCGATCACGGCCACCAAGGGCGCGACGAATCTGTTCGCCAACCAATACACCTGGAACCGCCTTGACTTCGTCACCAAGGTCGACGATCTCGCCCAGAACCGCCGCAACGAGGTCTACGGCTACGACACCGTGGGCTTCCTGACGACCGCCCAAGGCGCCTACGGCAACGAGGCCTACAGCTACGACAAGGTGGGCAACCGCACCAGCCACAACGGGGTCCCCTACACCTACGAGCCGGCCAGTGATCGGCTGAAGACCTTCGGCGCCGGTACCGGCATGACCTGGAACGCGAACGGTACGCTCAGCACGCTGACCAATGCCAGCGGCACGTTCCGCTTCAGCTACGACGCCGGCGGACGAGTGACGGGGTTGGCCCAGGATGGCGTCGCGAGCCCCGGTGTGATGGCCTACGACTTCGCGGGCAACCGCATCTTCTACCGCCCGATCGGCTCGACCCACCGCTTCTGGGGCATCTCCTCGGACTATGAGCTGGCCGACTACGGCAACGGCAAGGTGCTCGCCACGAAGTACATCGACGGCCAGTTCGGGCGCGCGGTGGCGATCACTGGCAACGCGCCGTCCCCGTCGGCGGCCCATCGCCACGCCATGGCTGCCCGGCTCTGGGACGGCGGCCACGGGCCGCGGGCGGCCGTGCTCGCGGTCGCGCACCGGGTGCTCGCCGGCCTCTCCTCCCCCGCCGTCACGGAGGCCCTCGCGCTCGGGTTCCTCTTCGTCGTCGTCGCTTTGGCGATCGGCGCGACCGTGTTGGTGACCCGGCGGCGCACGCTCTACACCCGCCACCGTCCCGTTTTCGCGCGGGTGGCACCGCTCGTTGCCGGGCTCTTCCTACTGACCTCCGCGGTGCCCGCCGAGGCAGCGTTGAGCCCGGGGGCCAACGGCGCGGGGAACCCGACCGTGGGCACCCAGTACTTCGTCCAGGATCTCGTCCAGTCGAACGTCTCGGTGACCGACGAAAACGGCAACGCCACCGCCGCCGTGGGCTACCTGCCCTTCGGCGACGTCGACCCGGCTTCGAGCTCCGGGACCGATAACTTCCGACCGAAGTTCACCGACAAGACGCTCGACACCGATTCGAGCCTCTACTTCTTCGGCGAGCGGTATTACGACCCCGGCGTGGGGCGCTTCACGACACCGGACCCCGCGGCGCAGTACCTCAATCCCTACGTGCTCGGGGCGGACAACCCGATCAGCCAGATCGACCCCACGGGCGAGTTCGCCTTCCTCGCGGTGATCATCATCGGCGCCATCGTGGGTGCCTACCTGGGCGCCGCGGCGGTCAACCACGACTACAACCCGGCCAATTGGGACTGGAAGAGCGGTAAGACCTACGCGGGGCTGCTCGGCGGCGCCATCATCGGGGCCGTCGGCGGGGTGATCGTCGAGGTCGCGGCCACGGCGGGGGTTGCGGCGGGCATCGCCGCGGCCGTCCTGGTGGGCGCCGGTGAAAACGCCGCGTTCACTGCCATGGGGGGCGGCAGCGCCAAGGAGATCCTGATCTCCGCCGCCGAGGGGGCCGCCTTCGGCTTCCTCTTCGGCGCCGCCGGGGCCGCCGCCAGCCGCTTCTTCCGCGGGGCCGGACGCGCCGCCGGGGAGGCCGCAAGCGCCGGCCGTGCCGGTCGCGCGGCCCGAGCCGGAGCCGAGCTCGTCTCCGAAAGCGGCGAGGCAGCCGAGTCCGCCGCTGCGAAGGGCCTGCGCTCGACGTGCTCGAGCTTCCTGCCCGGCGAGCCGGTCGCGACTGCCGAAGGCCATCCCAAGGCGATCGAGCATCTGGCGATCGGCGATCGGGTCTTCGGCTACGACTTCGCGGCCCAGCGCACCGGGGTCTACCCCGTGGTCGCCACCCTGGTGGGCGAAACCACCCGGGTGACCCGCATCACGACTGCCTCGGGCGACACCATCGAGGCCACGCCGAACCACCCGTTCCAAGTCCACGGCAAGGGCTGGATCGCAGCGGAGAACCTCCACTCAGAGCTCACCCTCGTGGGCCTCGACGGCCGCCCGGTAGCCGTGCGTTCGGTGGTCACGGAGACCCTGCCCGCCGCCCGGACGGTCCACAACGTGTCGATCAACGACGCCCACAACTACTACGTCGGGGCCGACGAGGTGCTGGTCAAGAACCCGCACTCCGCTTGCCTCATCGCCAAGGGCAAAAAGCGCCCGGGCTTCCGCAAGTCGGTGAAGGACACGGTGTTCAAGCGCCAAACGACGGGCGGCGTGGTCAAGAGTGCGGTGAGCAAGCAGAAGTACGCCCGAAGCCACCGCATCTCGGTGGGCAGCAAGGGAAGAAAAGTGACGATCTGGCAACTCGACCACGCCAATGCCCCCTATCGGGATCTGCTCTGGGCCGCGGCCAAGTCGAAGAAGGTCGTGACCTGGAAGAACATGATCGAGATCAGCAACTACGCCCCGAATCTGCGCTACCTGACGATGTCCGAGAACGTCTCCCACGCCTTCGAGCCGACCACGAAGGCGGGCCGTGCCGCTGCCATCAAGGTCCTGAAAGCGTTAGGCTACTGGGCATGAACGCCAGTGACCGGGTGAAGGCCCACTTCGAACACCATCTGGGGCCCTTGGTGCGCATCACCGAGGGCCACCGGTCCGACGACGGTCGGGCGGGCGACTGCCTGATCGCCACCTTCGCGGACCAACCGGCCGAAGGCGCCTTCACCCTGGTCACCGTGGGGCTCTCGGACCAGCCCCTCGTGGGCCCCGAGGACGAGACGGTCCGCCAGGAGCTTCTGCTCTGTGGCTGGGAGGCGGATCTCGACGACCGCCTCTGCGCCGTTCTCCTCGCTCTCGCCCAGACGCTGCGGGAGAGCGGGGAAACGGCCAATGCCGGTGACCTGATCGAGCTCGACGAGCCGCTCTCCGATCGCGGCGATCTCCACCACGTCTTCCTCTACCCGCCGACCTACCACCCCGAGGCGCTCGAGACCATTCCCGCCGCGGCGGGTGAAGACGAGATCGAGATCCTCTGGTTGATTCCAGTCACCGCCGAGGAAGCCCGCAAGATCCGTGAAGAGGGCCCCGAGGCCTTCGAGCAGTACTTGGCGGCCCATGACCCGGACTTGCTGGATCTCGGGCGGGAGTGAGGGGACGGCATCGCCCCAAGCCTCACGCCCGGGGGGGCTCGCTGGTCTCTTCGGTCTCGGTCTCTTCCCCCTCGATCTCTTCCGTTTCGCCCTCCGAGAGGGCGACCAGCGGTTCCTCGAGTTGGCGAGCACGGCGGACCCGCTCGTCCGCCTCTCGCTTCGCCCGTTCGAGCTCGGCGATTCTATGAAGGTCGGCCGAATGGCTCGCGCTCACCTGCCCCTCGGACGCGCTCCGCCACTCTTCCGCTTCCCGCGCGAGGGCCTCTTCTTTCTCCTGCGGCGTAAGCTCCTTGGTTTTCTGCGCGCGCTCGATCAGTCGCTCCCGTTGCGCATTCTCGAGCGCTTTCGCCAGCCGTGCGTTCTCGGCCCGTTCGGCCTCGAGCATCTTCTTCGTGGTGACGTCTTCACCCTGACAGCCCAGCGTCGCCAGTAGGGCGAGGGGCAGAACCCTTCTCCAGCCGATCATCGGTGCCTCCGCGGCCCTTTCGTGATCCCGAGAGTTTAACTCGAGACTTCATACCCGGCCGCGGAGGGAAGAGGTGAGCCGTTCTCGGCGCTGGGCTACCGGCCGACGATGGCGCGCACCACCGGCCGGTTTCCCCTCAGGGCAAGGGCGTCCACAGGGCGTCGAACCCTCCGGCCCCGTTGGGCGTGAAGTCGAGCTTCGAGCGACCGAGATCGAAGTCGTCCCGAACGTAGGAGTAGTAAGCCACTGTACCCGCCCCCCAGCTGGGAATGGGAGCGCTGTTCCAGTCGAATTGGAACAGGCTCACGTTTCCCGCCGGGGTGATCCCGGTGGTGAGGTGGTTGGGAGTCAGGACACCGAAGCCCGTGGCCGCCACGACGCCGTAGCTGAAGCGCAAGCGACCGTCGTTCCACAAGATCAGCTGCACGCTGTTGCGACCTTGAGAGCTGGGCACCTTGTACCAGGTGACGATCACCCGATCGACCTCCTGGCGGACGAAAACGCCACCCCCTGGAGGGCTTTGTTGCGGCTCGAGATCAACGAACAGCGGCGCCACTCGAGCTTTCACGTCCACCCCGTTGGCGGTGCCCCGGAACAAGTCCCGAGCGAGGTTCGAGGGGTCCGCCACGTCCCACGTGACGTTGCCGTTGGCGTTGACCCACAGTCCCGTGCGGGCCACGCCCTGGAACGGAATCGTGAAGCCCGGTGGGAAGGCCACCCAGGCCGACGTGTCGTCCCCGAGAATCAGGGGATCGCCGAACGCTTCGAAACAGGGCTCGGGCAGCGTGATCGTCCCCAGGTCCGTGAGGCCACTGGGCACCCCGGTCACGGCCGGGAGCGTCGTGCGGGCGCCGTCGGCCGCGGTCACCTGGATGTCCAAGGGGCCGAAGGCGGTGGGCACCTCGGGCAAGGAGAAGCTGCCGTCGGCGCCGGTCGTGGTCACGAACGACCCGCCCAGCACCAGAACCTCGGCGCCCTCCTCCGGCTCACCGTCAGCGTTCAGCACGACCCCTTCGAGCGTGGTGCGGGTATCGGGCACGACACTGACGGTGATCGTCTGACTGGCGGTGGCGCCGAGCGCATCGGTGGCGACCGCCTCGATTTCGACCGTGGCCGGAACCACGGGGGTTTGCCACACGAACCAGATCGCCCCGGCCGACGGCTCGGAAGCCACCGAGATGCCGTCGATGAACAGCTCGAGCCCCGGCGGCAGGGCCTCGTCGGCTCCCTCCACGGAGATCGTCACCTGGGTACCTGCGAAGACCTCCTGGCCGTCGAAGGGCTCCCAAATCAAGACCGATGGCGGCTCGTTCTGCGGGAAGACGATCGTGCCGACGTCCGTGAGCCCACCGGCCACCGGGGCGAAGGCCCCCGAAGCGAGGTTCAAGCCCTGGTGGCTGGCGGTGACCACGATCGCCCCCTGGGTCGCGGGGACGCCGGACAAACTGAAGCTGCCGTCGGGCCCGGTCGTACCCTGGACGCCGAGAGCCGCGACACCGGCTCCCGCGATCGGTGAGCCGTCGAAGAGCTCGACCTGGCCGATGACGGTGGTGCCGGCATCCGCGGCGATCTCCACGGTCACCAGGCTCGGGTTCGAGCTGGCGCCCCAGGCGTCGTAGGCCACGGCCGACACGAGCCGAGTGCCCGCCGTCGGCTGACCCGGAATCTGGGCCGAGTAGGGCACCGTGCTGTCGGTCGCGAGTAGGTTGCCGTCCAGGAAGAACTCGACCTTGGTCACCGCCACGTCGTCCGCGGCCGTGGCCGAGACGGGGATCGGCGTGCCCACGACGACCGAAGTGCCCGCGGTGGGAGTCACGATCGTGACCGTCGGCGACTGGTTGGGCTGGAAGGTCACCGTGCCGACGTCGGTCACCCCCCCGACCACTGGGGCCGCGGGAGCGGACGTGGCGAGTTGGCCAGCGAAGGTCGTCGAAACCACCAGGTTGCCCTGGATGGTCGGCACGGCGGGGATCGAGAAGCGACCGTCACCACCCGTCACGGCCGTTTTGCCGAGCACCGAGACGGTCACCCCGGGCACCGGAGCGCCCGCGGCCGAGGCCACGAGACCCTGGACGGTGGTCAGGGGATCCGGAATCACCGTGATCGAGATCGTCGCCATCGCCGACGCCAGACTCTCGCCATCCCGGGCTTGGGCGGCGAAGGTCAACGTCGTCGGACTGTTCGGAGCGACGAAGGAATGCGCCCAGGGCGCAGCGTTGTCCTGGATCTGGAACTGGCCGTTCCGGAAGAAGCGCACCGAGGCCACGGCAACGTCGTCATTGGCCTCGACGAGCAGCGGGATCGGCTGGCCGACGACGACGGTGCCGCCGTTCGTCGGGCTCACCCACGACACCGTGGGCGGCTGGTTCGGCACGACGGTGACCAGCACCGGCGCGGTGGTGTCGCTCTGGCCCTGGCCGTCGACCGCCGTGGCAACGATCGAGGCCTGGGTCAAGCCGGCAGGCACCGGCACCAGGAAGCTGAACGGCGGCGCGGTTTTCGTTTCGACCAGGACGCCGTTGCGAAACACCTGTACGGCGGTCACGGCGACATCGTCGGTAGCCTCGACGACGACCGGAATCGAAGTCCCCGTGGTGACCGTCGACGAGGCTACGGGAGCCAGGATCCGTGCCACCGGCAGCCCGCTCGGGACCACTTGGACGGTGACCGAGTCGGTCGCGCTGTTGCCGCCGAAGTCCGTGGCGGTGGCCGTGACGACCCGCGGGCCGTTGCCCAGGGGTGGCGTGTAGAACGCCTCGAAGGGGGCCACGAAGTCTGTTCCGATCACGACGCCATCCACTGCAAAGGTCACGAACTGGATCCGCACATCGTCGACGGCGGTCGCCGTCAGGGTCAGTCGGCGGCGGTCCGGCACCGCGGCGCCGTCCGCGGGCCCGGTCATCTCGACCACCGGCGGCCGGCCGTCGTCCTCGGAGAACACGGCGTAACGTGCGATGTGCAGCGCCGAGTCACCGGTGACGTGGTTGTCCCCCGGGTAGTTGCGGTTGCCCGCGAGGTACAGGAACCCGTTGCCCACGGCGAGGCCGTTGCCGTTGTCGTCGCGCTGCAGCGGGGGAGCGACGAGATCGATGGCGCCCCGGAACGCCGGGACTGGCTGGCCCCCCACGTCCCACACCGGCACGCCGTTGACCATCATGAAGTCGGCACCGAACAGCAGGTTGCCGTCGAAGGCCAAGCCCATCAGGCCGAACACCTCGTTCGAATAGGCCACGACGGCGGGCGTCGTCGGCACCGAAACATCGATCACGGCGAGGCGCCCGGTGCCCGGGCCCGAGCCTTGGCCGACGTAGGCCCGCTCCCCCCACAGCACCACGGCGGAGGCGTAGGAGACCTGGCTCGCCGGCCACAGGTGGGTGTGCCCGAGCTTCACGGGGGCGAAATCGTCCCCGATGTCCACGGTGTACACCCCTGCCCCACCGGCCGTGACCACGGCCAGCTCCCCCGCCACCGCCACGCCATAGGTGCGGAAACCGGGCGGACTCACGGCGAGCACCGAGCGCTCCACCGGCACGAACGGATTCGCGACGTCGACGATGC
The DNA here is from genome assembly GCA_033762835.1 of Thermoanaerobaculia bacterium. Taxonomy (GTDB): domain Bacteria; phylum Acidobacteriota; class Thermoanaerobaculia; order Multivoradales; family DATKCC01; genus JANRLG01. Next base: position 2,923 of record JANRLG010000187.1, on the reverse strand, counting down.
GCAGCGTATTGCCGGCCGCGAGGTAAGTCCGGCCGTCCTGCACCGCGAGGTCCGACACCGGACCGGTTTGGGAGGCGTCCCCGGGCAGGAGCCAGCTGGCCACGATCTGCGGTGCCGTCGGGTCCGCGAGGTCGACGATCACGAGGCCGTTACCGTCCGCGACGTAGGCGTAGTCCCCCACGATCACGAGATCGTTGGCGTTGCCCGGGGTGTCGACGGCACCGACGATTTCGGGTGCCAGGGGATTCGTGACGTCCACGACGTACAGCCCGGTGGCCCCGGAGGCGACCACCGCGTGGTCCCCGTGGAGCTCGACGGCGTTGGCTGCCCCGGGAATCTTCAGGAACGACAGCGGCGTCGGGTTGAAGCTCGTCACCACCACCGGCACCTGGGTCGACCGCCCGGCGAAGCTCGCCGTCAGCACCGCGTTGCCGTCGACCCCGGCGACCACACGGCCGGGCTCCGAGGCGACGATCAGCACCGCGGGGAGGCTCGACTGGTAGGCGACGCCGCGGGCCGTCACGTCCACCGTGGAGCCATCGAGCAGGGTGCCCAGAATCCGCACGCGGCGGCTGGTCTCTTGGGGGAAGACGAGGTTCTTGATCAAGGTGAAGCCGGTCGGCGCGGCGTCGAGGCGCACCAGGACGGCCGCGTAGTCGACGCTTCCGGCGAGGGTCGGGTTGGTGCCGACGAACCGTTCGAGCCCGTCCGGTACGCCGTCGCCGTCGCTGTCGGCAAGGAGCGGGTTGGTCACGAAGCCATCGGCCCCGGCGACGACCTCTTCACCATCGAAAATGCCGTCACCGTCGCTGTCGGCATCCCGCGGATCGGTCCCGAGGCCGAACTCGGCGAGGTTGTCGAGGCCGTCGCCGTCGGCGTCCTCGCGGGCGTCCGCCGGGTCGTTCGGGAGCAGGCCGTTGGCCACCTCCCAATCGTTCGGCAAGCCGTCGCCGTCGTCGTCCCCGGCGAGCACCAAGGTCAGGGCGACGGAATCGAGGATGGCCTCGTGGACCACCGAAATCAACACGCGACCGCTCGATTGGAGGGTCACGAGCCCGGTCGGGGACACGGTGGCGATGGCCGGGTTGCTGCTGACGTACAGGCTCGTCTCGGCGCTGGTGACGTCGGCCGTGCTGCCGTCGGCCCAGGTGGCCACAACGGTCGCCTGGACGGCCGTTCCGGCCGTCGTCGGCAAGCTCGCCGGCAAGCTGATCTCGACCGCCCGCGGAGTCGCCACCGTGAAGTCGAAGTCACCGAAGGGGATGGCCGTGCGCCGGCCGGGCAGGACCGGCACCGGCGACGACGCCGCGGTGCGCGTGACGCCGTTGTCGATGCAGGTCAGCCGCGCCCGCACCGGCCCGACGTTGGCCGGCACGGTGTTGATCTGCCAGATCCCGTTGGCGGGCACGCGACTCGTCTGGTTGACCAGACTGACCGTGCACACGCCAGGGAACGGCGACGGGTTGGGCGCCTGCGCCCGCGCCGGCACCAAGGCCGCGAGCGCGGCGAGCAGCAGAGCGGAGGAAACGCGTAGAGAAGTCATGGTCGTGGTTTCTCCGGCTCAGGGTTTGAAGTTCGAAACCGTCGGCGCGGTGTTGTCGACGACCACCATGCCGGCATCGGTGTCGGTGATCGGATTGCGATCCGGGTCGTACCAAGTCCCCAAGGTCTTCAGGTACAGCTCGTCGGACGACACGTCGAAGTCACCATCCGAAAGCCACCCGGGCAGGAAGTTGTCCTCGAAGTCGTAGAGGTTCTGATAGAGGACCACCAAGTCCCAGTCGCCGTCGCCGCTGGCCGGGCCGAGCGTGCGAGTGTCGAGGTCTACCGTCGCCGCGGCGACCGGCACGGAAGGCGTGGCCGGCTGAAAATTCGGCGGATCGAGCACTCCGGGCGTCGCCGGCCGCTTGCCGAGGCGAACCGACTTCGAGGCGAGAGGGGTGCCGACTCCGAGATCCGCGCCCGGAACTGCCTGAAACACCGTGGGAACCAAACCTCGGAGAAAGCTGAAACCATTGATGGCCTTGAAATTGCCCGTGCTGGCCGGCAGGCCATTGGGCGGCTGGGAGGCTGCGAACGGCGTCGGGGCGAAGCGTCCGCGGGAGTGGACCAAGCCGTGCTGTTGGCTGAAGGCGTTGACTGCGAGGGTCAGGGGCGCTCCTGGTCCGAACTTGTCGGAAATCCCAACCAAGACTCCGAGGGCGTCCTGGGGCGTCTTGGTGATGAACGCCTCGAACACCGTTTGGAAGCCGTGGGCGTTGTGCACTTCGAACAGGAAGCCTGCGACTGCACCTTCGACGCCCACACCACTTTCCCAAGTGCCGTTGTCGCGGCCGGTGGGCGTGCTTTCGTCTCCACGCCACAAGGTGTTGGCGAGGGCGTTGACCGTGTTCACCCCGTCGTCCCGATAGCCTCGATAAAACGGGCTCATGACGCCGTTGGCCTCGGCCACCAGCTGTCCGAGGTACGAGGGATAGGCTTCGACCAGGGCACAGATCGGCCCTTCCTCGGAGTTGATCGTGTGGGTCCCGCAGCCTGGCTCGGTATCTGGCAAACCGCCCGGGCCGTTGTGATTGCTGTGGATCCAGTGTCCCAGCTCGTGGTACGCGGTCACGATGTCGAAGGCCGTGCCCGTGCCGTCGAACGCTTGATGGCCGATGTAGACCTCCGTCGGCGAAATGCGGTCCTTGTCGTCGGTGATCAAGAAGAGGGGGATGTCGACGGTCAGCGACCAGGGAACACCGCCGCGATTGGTTTCGACGTAGGTGAGCACTTGGCTCGTGCGCAATTCGATATTGGCCAAACCGGCCGGCTGCACTTGGCCCATCGTCAAGTCGATGACCAGGTTGTTGGTGACGTTCGGCACTGTCGGGCTCAGCTTCAGCAGATAGGTCGTCGTGGCCACGAACGGGTCCCCGGCGCC
>JANRLG010000186.1:0-5567 GCA_033762835.1 Thermoanaerobaculia bacterium | reverse complement strand
ACAATCCGGCCGAAGGAGGTCAAGGGCTTGCTCGAGCGCATCTCGGAAAATGCGCCGGTGCATGCGAATCGCATTCATGAGGTCCTCCGCATGGTTTTTCAGTGGGGAGTCGACGAGTGGGATCTCGAGGTCAACCCCGGGCGGATGGTCAGGCAGCTCAACACGGAGTTTCCGCGAGAGCGGGTACTGACCCGCGCCGAGATTCGATCGTTGTGGCACGTCTGGGAACGGTCGAGTGATCCCGTGGCGAGCCTTCTCAGATTGCGTCTCTTGACGGCCCAGCGTGGCAATCAGATCTTCAAGCTTCGCCGCACCGAGCTCGACGCCTACGGAGAAGACGTGTGGTGGAATGTCCCCTCGACTTCGACCAAGACGCGCCGGCCCTACCGGATCTGGATCTGCCCGGAGGCACGGGCGGTGCTGAATCGTCAAGTGCCGAACGCGAATGGTCAGTACTTCGACTGGGACCCCGAGATAGAGGACTGGCAGCGACATGATCACTGGCGGCGAACCATCCAGCTGTCGAAGCCGAGTGGCGTGACGAATTGGCAGCCCCGCGACCTGCGTCGAACGGCGGCGACGCTGATGGCGGAGCGTGGAGTTTCCCGCTTCATCATCAAGCGGGTCTTGGGTCACACGGACAAGGAGATCACGGCGGTGTACGACCTCTACTCCTACGACCGGGAGGTCAAGGAGGCGGTGTTGACGCTCGAGAGCGCGGTGCGCGAGATCGTGGGCGAGCCGTTGTGAATGAAAAGAGGCAGGCGAACAGCGTTCGCCTGCCTCGAGCTTCCGAGTAGGGTTTCGCATCACTCACCAAGGGTGCGGGGCCGGGAGCGAATCCAACGCTCGACTTCGGAGTTTCGCCAACCGGATCGGCAATCGGATAGCTCGACCCGGAGCGGGAATTGCCCGAGCTCCATTTGGCGCTGGATCGTTCGTTTCGAGAGCCGGCACCGCTCCAAGACTTCGGGCCAGTCGATGATGCGGTCATTGCCGAGGGCTCGGGCGACACGTTCGAGACACCGGGCGATGTAGGCGCCGAACTTGTGGCCAAACTGATCGATCGTGACCTCGTCGAGGCAGAGGTCGAGGGGGTCGTCGAAGTCTTCGGGAGGCATGGGCACGGACTCCTGTTTCCGTCGGTCCAAGGGCGATGGTGGCGGCGTGTGTCGGCAGCGGAGTTCTGCCGGAGCGCAACACGCGGTTCGCAGAAAATAGTACTTATAAGCTAACCTCGTCTCAAGGCAAACCTTGAAGCGAAGGTCCCCGGCGGGGGTCAGAGCGGGAAGAGCTCAGGGAGGGCGCGGGCGAGCCGAACGGTGTTCGGGTGCCGGCGCTCGAGGCGGTAGACGTGGTGGTTGTGCCGCCGTTGAGCGGTGACCAGTCCGAGGCGGGTGAACAGCTGCAAGTGGGCGGAGACGGCCGTGGTCGTGATGCCCAAGGGCTCGGCGAGCTCGCGGACGGTCTGTTTGCCGAGCGCCAAGTCGTGGAGCATGCGAAGGCGATGGGGGTTCGAACCCAGGGCCAGCAGCTCGGCGAGACTCGAGTAATCGGGCGTTCGTTTCATCGTCACAGGCGCGTAATCGCGTAGCCGACAGAGCCAGAAATAGCGCGGACATGCCTGTAACGTCAAGGCGTAACCCGTGAGAAGCCTCGTTCGAGCGGTTAGGGAACATGGGAGCTCCATCTCGACAGATTCCCGGTTTCGAACCCATCCGCGAAGATCAGGTTTAGGGGACTCCCGGTGATCTGGATCGGTGCCGGGGCGCTCCGGGAAACGGCCTGGTCGACGCCGAAGACGGTGAGTCGCGGCAGGTAGAAACCGGGAGACGGGTAGGCGTGGGAGAGCACGGGAGCGGCCGAGACTTCCTCGTCGAAGCCGTCACCGTTCCAGTCGTAGAGGTAGAGAGCAGCCGGGCCGGCGATCGATTGGGCAAAGGGCACCGGTGCGCCGGTTGGGAAGGTGCAGTACGGGGTCGTGGGGCAAGAAGGCTGGAAGGTGGCGATCTCGAGGATCTGCTGGACGACCTGGACGGTGAAGACCCGAGAGATCGCCGGCTGGCGGCAGTTCCGAGCTTCGACGGTGACGGTGTAGGTGCCCGGAGCCGGGAAGCGGTGCTCGAGCTCGAGGCCGTCGCAGCCGGTGAGCCACGGGGTGCCGGTGCCATCGCCCCAGGTCCAGCGCCATTCGGTGGCTCCGGAGGTCTGGGCGTGGAAACGGTAGGAGCCGTCGGGTTGGCGCGTGGCGGTTGGGGTGGTGGCGAAGCCGAGGCTTTCGACGACCAGGGAGATCGACGAGCGGGCCACGCCGTGGGCGTTGCGGATCTCGAGTTGGATCGTGTGGAAACCCGCCGGTAACCGGTTCGTGTCGAGGGTCGTCGGGTTGCCCGTGAGGGTGCCGGCGCCGTTCGGAAGAGTCCAGGTAAAGGTGAGGGGCGGCCGGCCGCGCACGTCGTTCGCCGTGAGGGTCACGGGGAAACACGGCGGGTAGGTCGCGAGGGTGGTCCGGTCCTCGGCCGCGCTGGGTAGGGCGAGAGCGGCGAGAAAAAGGGCCGGAGCGAGCGTGAGCCCGCTCCGGCGAATGGGAAGGGACGGGCCGGACATCAGATCTTCCGGAAGCCCAGGAAGCCAAGCAGGACGCCGAGGAGCAGGAGGCCCCACTGCCCCACCGTCGGGATCTCGGCTGGCGGTGGGCCGATCGGATCGCGATCGAGCGGGGTGCGGGTGGGGTCGTCGCGGAGCGGCGTTTCGGGGTCATCGGTCGGGACGGGGCGGTGGTTCGAAGCCAAGAGCGTGCCTTGGCAGACGAGCTCGTCGAGGCCCTCGGGGATCGGATCGAAAACTTCGACTTCGAAGGTGAGGTCGATCGACTCGCCCGCGGCGATGGACGGGATCTCGATGGTGACCTCGGTGTCGTCCGGGTGTTGGCCGGAGAGCACGGTACCGATTGGCGTCAGGACTTGGTCGGCGACGAGGACGGCCCCCTCGGGAACCGGGCTCGTGAAGACGACGCCGTTGGCCGCGGCGTTGCCGGTGTTTCGGAGCGTGACCAGGTAGACGACGGTGTCGCCCGCGTCCACCGCGCCGTCGTCGTCGAGGTCGAGGTTCAGGGAGTCGGTCTTGAGGGCCGAGAGCGCCGGCTGCGGGCCCGGTCCAGCCGGGGTGACCGGGGTCGTATCCGTGGCCGTGTTGTCGGCGGGCGTCGGGTCCGGGCCGCTGGTGCCGTCGTCTTCGATCCCTACCTGATTCCGGATCTCCCGGACGCCGCTCGGGAAAGGCGAAGCCACCCGGACGGCGAAAGCGACGAGGCCGGAGTCACCGGCAGGCAGGGACCCGATCGAGAAGGTGCACGACGTGCCGCTGGGTCCACCCCGGCAGAGCCAGCCAGGGGTCGATTCGGCCGGCTCGAAGCTCGCGTGGGTGGGCACGGTCTCCGTCAAGACGACACCTGCGGCGCCCTGGTTGCCGGCGTTGGAGTAGGCGATCGAGTAGACGACGACGCGGCCGGCGGTGGTGGTGACTCCGCCGTCCGTCTTGGTGATCCGGAGATCCGGCCCGGCGTTGACGGCGACGCTCGAGCAGGCCGGGGGCGACGTTCCTCGGCTGGCCGAGGTGGAAAGGTCGGCGCAGTTCTCGATCTGTTCAGCGCCAGGCGGCAGGTCGGAAGTGATCCGGACGGCGAAACGGCGAACGCCGTTCGCTCCGGCGGCCACGATGCCGAGGGCGAGCTGACAGTCAGAACCGGCGCACTGCCAGTCCGGGGAAGAGGCGGGGGCCTCGAAGGTGGTGAGGTTGGGGGCGGATTCGAGAAGGACAACGCCGGCCGCGTCCTGGTTGCCCTGGTTGGAGTAGCGCAGCTCCCACACGAGGAGCCCGCCCGGGACGGGGTTGGAAGAGCCGGGTAGGAAGGCTTTGGTCAGGCGCAGGTCCGGCGCGACGTTGATCAGTGGCGTGTCGTCAGTGGCGGTGTTGTTGGCCGGGTTGCGATCCTGGCCGTTAGCGCCGTCGTCGGCGACGGAGACGGTGTTGGTGACGCGGTCGATGGATGGCGGGAAAGTCGCGGGCAGCCGAACGGCGAAGCGAACGGCGTTCGCCTGGGCGCCGCCACCTGGCAGGCCGCCGAGGTCGAACTGGCAGGTGGAGCCCGAGCAGGACCAGCCGGGGGAAGAAGAGCTGGGTGAGAAGGTGGTGTGGGTGGGGACGGTTTCCGTGAGCCGGACGCCCGTCGCGCCTTGGTTGCCGAGGTTGGTGGTGGCGATCGTGTAGACGACGGTGTCGTTGGTCGTCGCCGAGATTCCGCCGTCGGTCTTGGTGACGGCGAGGTCGGGACCGGTTTGGCTGCGATCCACGGGCGTCGACTCGGAGGCGTTGTTGTTGGCCGGGTTGGTGTCCGGGCCGGCGGTGCCGTCGCTGGTGACCTCGGCGGTCAGGTCGAACTGGGTGACACCCGCGGGGAGTGGGTTGCGGACGCGGACGGCGAAGATACGAACGCCGTTCGCCAGCGGTGCGACCGTGCCGAGTACGAGCTCACAGGTGGTTCCGGCGCAGGACCAACCCGGAGCGGAGCCGGCGGCGTCGAAGGTGGTGTTGGCCGGGACGGACGCACGGAGGCGAACGCCGTTCGCCTGGGACCGGTCCGCGAGGTTCTGGAAGGTGAGGCGGTACGGGATCAGCTGACCGGGCACGCCGAGGGCGTTGTCGTCGGTCGCGGTCAGGGCCAGGTCGGGGTCGAAGTCGATCGGGGTGCGAGTGGCGTCCTGCTGAGCGGGCGTATCCGGATCGTCAGTGAGCGTGGCGCCGAGGCCCGCGGCCGTGACGCTGCCCTGTTGCTCGACGTGAACGGTTGGCGGCGGTAGGAAGGGCGAGGCGACGCGCGCCTCGAAGGTAATGACGCCCTCGGCGCCGGAGGTCATGGTCTGGAGCGCCACGCGAACGGCGTTCGCCCCTGTGGTGTTGCCGAGGAGAACGACCCCGCGGGTCGTGGTGACCGTGCCGGCGATGAGGCTGGCGCCGTTGCCGGGCGTGAGGTCGAAGACGACGGCCGAAAGCGCGGTCGGGTTGGTGTTGACGACGCGGGCCGTGTAGAGCAGCCGATCGCCCGGATCGGCCTGGCCGTCGCCGTCGAGGTCCTGAGCGAGGGCATCGCGGAGAGTCGCGACGACGAAGTTGCCCCCGCCGATCGGGCCGAGGCAGGTGGGGTCGAGCGGGTCAGCGTTGTCGGGGTCGTTCGAGACGGTCGAGCCGCCGGTGTAGGTCAGGAGCGCCTGGTTGCAGATGCGGCCGGTGAGGTTCGGGAGGACGACGGAGTCGAAGCGGACGACGACCTCGCCGCCCGCCGAGATCGTGCCGACGTCGACGAGGATCTCTTCGTTGTAGGGCGGCGTAACGGGCGGCTCGTTGCCGCGCAGGATGGTCCCGCGCGTGGTGGAGACGCTGCCGGGGACAACCGAGAACCAGCTCGAGGAGAGCCCGGGCGGGATCGTCGCCGGGCTGTCGGCGAGAGTCACGGCGGTGACGGCCGAGGCGGTGATGTTCTGGGCGCGGATGGCCCAGCGCAGGCCATC
>JANRLG010000185.1:0-6774 GCA_033762835.1 Thermoanaerobaculia bacterium | reverse complement strand
GGGTCGAGCAACTGCGGGGCAAGCTCCGCCGCCTACAGGTCCCACCGGATCTGGCCGGGCGCCTGGCCAGCAGTCTGCCGTCGGAGTAGGGCTCCTACGCCCGGCGCGCCAGCCACAGGCAAGCCGCCGTGGCCACCACTTCGATCGCCAACAGCCAGTACATCAGCGAGCGCACCGGGCCATCGGCGGTGAGAATGCCGGCGAGGCGGGCGGTGCCGAAGCCGGCGAGGACGAGGCCGCTCGCAAGCAGGCCCTGGGCTACCCCGGCATCGCCGCGCAGCAGGCAGATCAGCAGAAACAAAGCGAAGCCGATTTCGAAGCCGCCGTAGGTGGCCATGAGGTCGGCGCGCGCCGTGGGCGTGGGGAGGACGAGGTCCACGGTGGCGGCCATGCGCTTCGGCTGGAACGCGAAGGCGATGCCCAGGCCGCCGAAGGTCAAAATCGACAAAACGAGCAGGATCCGTGCGGCCATCGGGCACCTCCGTTTGGTAGGAGCTCGCAGTCTATCGCTCCGTGGCCCGGTCAACGGCCGACTCCGGCTTCCGACGAACGACTCGCGATAAACTCGCCCGACTTCCACGGCGGAACCAAGGAGTGTCTCGTGAGCAGTGATCTCGATCGCAGGAGTTTCCTGAAGGGCACGGCTTTGGCGGGGTTGGGGGCGGGCCTGGGTCTCGGCTCGGCACCGGCCGGGGCGGCGGCGACAGTACCGCGGGAGCCCGTGCCCACGGCCTATGCGGCCCCCGGAGGGTTTTCGGCCCCGGCTCTACCGCTGGTTCGTTTGGGCCTCGTGGGCGTTGGGCTCCAGGGCGGCGGCCACGTCGAGAATTTCTTGAAGATCGACGGCGTCGAGATCGTCGCTCTCGCCGACATCGACGCCGCGCGGGCCGAGGAGGTCGCTTCCTGGGTGGTCGCGGCCGGGCGCAAGAAACCGGTGCTCTACACCCGCGGCGAACACGACTTCCTGCGCCTCGTCGAGCGCGACGATCTCGACCTGGTGCTCACGGCAACGCCCTGGGAGTGGCACGTGCCGGTGTGCGTGGCAGCGATGAACGCGGGCAAACACGCTGCCACGGAAGTGCCCGCGGCCTACACCGTCGATGGCTGTTGGGAGCTCGTGGAGACCGCCGAGCGCACCTTGCGCCACTGCGTGATGCTCGAGAACTGCTGCTACGGTCGCAGCGAGATGATGGTCTTGAAGATGGTCCGGAGCGGCCTGTTGGGCGAGCTGCTGCACGCCGAGGGCGCCTACATCCACGACCTGCGCGCGATCAAACTCGACACCAAGAACGAGGGCCTGTGGCGCTGGCAGCACTCGCTCACCCGGAACGGTAATCTCTATCCCACCCACGGCTTGGGTCCGGTCGCTCAGTGCCTCGACATCAACCGTGGCGACGCCTTCGACTACCTGGTCTCGATGTCCTCGCCGGCGCGCGGTCTCGGGGCCTGGGCGCGCGAACACCTACCGGCCGGGGATCCCCGCAAAGGCTTGGACTTCGTTCTCGGAGACATGAACTCGACGCTGATCAAGACCCAGCGGGGCCGCACGATCCTCGTCCAGCACGACACCACGACCCCGCGCCCCTACAGTCGGCTGAACCTGGTGCAGGGCACGCGCGGTACTTTCTCGGGTTACCCGGACAAGATCTACGTCGAGGGTCGAACGCCGACCCACGCCTGGGAGCCGATCGAGGCCTACCGCGCCGAGTTCGACCACCCGCTGTGGGCGGCCAACCACGCCGCCGCGGCGGGCGCCGGCCACGGGGGCATGGACTTCATGGAGGACTTCCGGCTGATCGCGGCCCTGCGCGCCGGGAGCCCGATGGACATGGACGTCTACGACGCCGCGGCGTGGAGCGTGGTCTGCGAGCTCTCGGAACGTAGCGTGGCCGAGCGCTCGCAGCCGCAGGCCGTCCCCGACTTCACCCGCGGTCGCTGGCCCCTGCGGACGCCACTCGGGATCGTGTCCTAGGCCGCTGGTGAAGAAGCCGCTGACCCATGCCGTCGTGCTCGCTGCCGGTCGCGGTTCGCGGCTGGCCGAGCCACGGCCCGGCGTGACCCTCTCGCCGGCCCAGGAGGCCGCTGCCGCCACCGGTCTCAAGGCCCTGATGCCGGTACCGGAGCGGCCGTTTCTGGATCATGGCCTGGCGGCGCTCGAGGCGGTGGGGATTCGGCGCTTCGGCATCGTGCTCGGGCGCCACCACGAGCCGCTGCGCCGCCATCTGGCGACCTTGGATCACGATTTGACGTTGCTCGAACAGCCCGCACCCCGAGGCACCGCCGACGCTTTGCTGGCGGCGGAGGACTTTACGGGCGATCAGCCGTTTTTGGCCTTGAACGCGGATACCTACTACCCTCCGGCGGCTCTCTCGGCTTTGGTCTCGCTGACCGGGCCGGGCCTGCTGGCCCTCGATCGCGACCAGGTGCTGGCGTCCGAGCAGTCCAACCTGACGGACGCCAAGCTCTGCCGGTTCGCCCTCGTCGCGAGCACACCGGACGGGGGCCTCCTGGAGCTGATCGAAAAGCCCGACGCCGCGACGTGGGCGGCATGGCTCGCGCGGCCGGAGCCCGTCCGGCTCTCCATCAACGCCTTTCGCTTCGCGCCGTCGATCTACTCGTTCTGCCGTCGGGTACCGCCTTCGCCCCGGGGGGAGTTCGAGCTGCCCGCGGCGGTGGCCCTCGCCGTGGCGGCGGGGGAGCCCTTCACGGTAGCGGTCACCGGGGCTCCCGTTCTCGACCTCACGGAGCGGTCGGACGTGGCCGTGGTCTCTCGCACGCTTGCTTGCCTGGAGCGTGGGGAGGGTCGGTGATCCGCCTGGGTCAACTGGTCCGGGATCCGCCAGTCGAGCCGGCGACGGCCGAGGCCGTTCGGCAGGCTGCCCAGGCGCTCGCCGACACCGGCCTGGCGCTCGATCGCCCGGCTTCCGCCTGGTTCGTGCCGGGCCGAATCGAGGTGCTCGGAAAACACGTCGACTATGCCGGCGGCCGCAGCCTGTTGGCTGCCACGGCGCGCGGCTTCACCCTGGTGTCCACTCCTCTGGCCCGTCCGGTCTTGCGATTGTTCGACGTCGGCCGGGGCCGTCGGATCACGGTCGAATTGGGCCCCGGCGCCGAGCTCCGCGGCGCCTCGTGGTCGAGCTACCCGGCGACCGTGGTCCGGCGCCTCGCACGCGACCTACCGCCTCTCGTTCACGGGCTCGACGTCGCTTTCGTCAACGACTTGCCGACCGCGGCCGGATTGTCGACCTCGAGCGCCCTCGTGGTCGCAACCTTTCTCGTGTTGGCGGAGCGCCACCGTTCGTGGAACCACTCCGATTATCGTCGGGAGCTGGCAAGCCTCACCACCTTGGCGGGGTACTTGGGTGCTGTCGAAAACGGCTACCCATTCGCAGGGTTTGCTGGCGATCACGGCGTCGGCACCTTCGGGGGCAGCGAGGATCACACGGCGATCCTGCGTGCGCAGCCGGGCCGACTGATCCAGGTGCGCTTCTGCCCCGTCGTGGCTGAGCGAACGGTGGCGATGCCTGCCGGTCGGGTCTTCGCGGTGGCCTCCTCGGGTGTGGCCGCTCACAAAGCCGGTGCCGCTCGGGAGGACTACAACCGCGCGTCGTCGCTCGCGGCGGAAGCCGCGGCCGTCTGGCGGCGGGTGACCGGTGGCGACGAACCCCACCTGGCGGCTATCGCCGAGCGCACGGGGGCGCGCGAGTTCAGCGAGCTGCCCGCTCGCTATCGGGAGGCTCTCAGCGTCGTCGAGGCCACCCGCGTCGAGCACTTTCTGATCGAGAACGAGCAGATCGTCCCGGCGGCCGGCGATGCCCTGGCCCGTGGAGACCGGGAGGCGTTCGGTGCGCTGGTGTCCCGCTCCCAACAGTGCGGCGCCCGGCTGCTCGCGAACCAGATTCCGGAAACCGAAGGTCTGGTGGAACTCGCGCGCGAGCTCGGAGCCGACGCCGCCTCCGCCTTCGGTGCCGGGTTCGGTGGCAGCGTTTGGGCGCTCGTCCCCGAGGCGGCCATCGCGGACTTCCTCGCCGCCTGGCGAGCCCGCTACCTCGAGCAGTTCCCCGGTCGGGCGGAGTGGGCGCGGTTTTTCGCGACCCCCGCGGCCGCACCGGCCCGTCGCCTGGCTCCCGCCGGTAAGCCCCACGAACGGAGGTCCCCGTGATCCTCTCGGCTCTCGACGTCACGATTCTGGTCGCCTACTTCCTGGTCACCCTGGCGATCGGCCTGGTGGTCTCTCGCCGGGCCGGACGGAGTGCCTCGGACTACTTCGCCTCCGGCCGTTCCATGCCCTGGTGGTTGCTGGGCACCTCGATGGTGGCGACGACGTTTTCGACCGATACGCCCAATCTCGTCACCGATATCACCCGGGCCCACGGGGTCGCCGGCAATTGGGCCTGGTGGTCCTTCCTCCTCACCGGGTTGTTGACGGTGTTCGTCTACGCTCGGCTCTGGCGGCGATCGGGCCTGCTCACCGACCTCGAGTTCTACGAACTGCGCTACAGCGGGCGCGCGGCGGCGTTCCTGCGCGGTTTTCGGGCGCTCTACGTGGGCCTGTTCTTCAACGTCGCGATCATGGCCGCGGTCTCGCTGGCGGCGATCAAGATCGGAGGCGTCATGTTCGGCCTGACGCCGTTTCAGACGATCTTCGTAGCCTCCTTGGTGACCGTGGTCGTGGCAGCGCTGGGCGGCCTCGAAGGGGTGCTGTGGACGGACTTCTTCCAGTTCGGTCTGGCCATGGCGGGTTCGGTGGCGGCGGCGGTGGTAGCGGTTCGGCACCCGGAGGTGGGGGGGCTCGACCGGTTGCTGGCACACCCGGAGGTGGCGCGACGGCTTTCCCTCTGGCCCGACTTCAGCCAGCCGGAAGCCTACGTGCCGCTGTTCCTGGTGCCTCTCGCGGTGCAGTGGTGGGCTTCCTGGTATCCGGGGTCAGAGCCCGGCGGCGGCGGGTACGTTGCCCAGCGCATGCTTGCCGCCAAGGACGAGAACCATGCCACCGCGGCGGTGCTGCTGTTCAATGTCGCCCACTATGTGCTGCGGCCGTGGCCTTGGATCTTGGTAGCTCTGGCTTCGCTCGTCGTGTTTCCGGATCTCGCGGCTTTGACGCGGGCGTTTCCCGCGCTCGACCCCGGCATCGTCCGGGAGGATCTTGGGTACTCCGCGATGCTCACCTTCCTACCCTCCGGTTTGCTGGGGCTCGTCGTGGGGTCCCTGGCGGCAGCCTACATGTCGACCATCTCGACCCACCTCAACTGGGGCTCTTCCTACCTCGTCCACGACTTCTATCGTCGGTTCATCAAGCCCACGGCCACGGATCGTGAGCTGGTCCTGGTGGGCCGCTGGTCGACCGTGGTGTTGATGGTCTTTGCTGGCGCGCTTGCACTCGTCCTCTCGAACGCGCTTCAAGCCTTCCAGGTTTTGCTCCAGATCGGCGCCGGCACGGGATTGCTGTTCATCCTGCGCTGGTTCTGGTGGCGAGTCAGTGCTTGGAGCGAGATCGTGGCGATGGCGGTGTCGGGGCTGGTGGCGGCCTTTTTCACCTTCCGCCCGTCGGGCCTGGCCGCATGGCAGGAACTGCTCGTGGGGGTGGGCTTGACGACGGCCGCTTGGCTGGCGGCGACCTTCCTGGCGCCACCGACCGCGGAGGGCACTCTCGTCGAGTTCGTGCGCCGGACTCGGCCCGGTGGACCCGGCTGGCGCCGCGTCCGCGCCGCTGCGGTCGCGCGCGGCGAGCTGCCGGCCACGGAGCCGTCCTGGAGCGTGCCGCTGGGTATCCTGTGCATGGTCTGCGGCTCGGTGGCCATTTACGCGGCGCTGTTTGCCACGGGGTCGGCTCTGTACGGCCGATGGCCGGTAGCGGCTGCGTTGTGCGTCCTGGCTCTCGGCGCTGGGGGCGCCACTTGGGCGGCTTGGCGGCGGTTGGCTGCTTGCGAGCGTTGAGGCGTCAATCCGCCAGCACGAAGGCCACCAAGGTTTCGACGTCGGGGTCGATCCCGGTCTTCGCCAGTTCGTCGAAGGCAGGTGCCTCGGCACTCAGGTCCGGCGCTACCCGGCAGGCTTCGAGGGTCTGCGGGTCGGCGCCGACGAAGCAGAGCGCGCAGGGGTCGAGCCGGGTACCGGCGAGCGTCACGGGCGGGCCGAAGGTACGGCAAGCCAAGGGGCGGTGTGAGTAGAGGTCGCAGCCTCCTGTAAGGGGATCGAGGGCCGGGCAAGGCATTTCGGAGTGCCGGGTCAGGTAGGCGTCGAGATCGGAGCTTTCGGTATCCAGATGCCCCGCGCGCGCCTGGCCGGGGAAGCCCGGGCGGAGGACCTCGAGAGCCTGCCGAGCACGCTCCCGGACTTGCTCGGCGCGTTCAGCATCTCGCCCCGTCAGTTCGAGGAGACCGCGCCGCAGCCGGTCGGCGTCCAAGGCGTCGATGGGGAAAGGGCCGTGGCAGCAGGCGGTGCAGCCGAGGCGGCAAGCGAGCTGCTCGCCAGCGAGCCGCCGGGCCTCGGAGCCTGCGGAATCGACCGCCTCCATGAGGCGGCGGTCCAAGACGACCAGAGGGGACGTCACGGTAGGGTCTCCTCCCGAAACGAAACAGGAGGCCCGGAATCCGGACCTCCTGTTTGCAGAGGCAAGACGGACGCACGTTGGTGCGCCCGGTCAGGTCAGGGGATGAGGGTGATGCCGCTGTCGATGGTGTCGCAAGCGGTGTCGAGGGTCATCGCGTCGAAGCCGACGGAGAAGCGACCGTTGGCGTCCATCACGGTGGTGATGTAGGCCTGGGCGGTCGG
>JANRLG010000184.1:0-12275 GCA_033762835.1 Thermoanaerobaculia bacterium | reverse complement strand
CCTGGTGCAGACGGAGCAGTTCTCGGTCGTGCGGTACATTTTGGTTCCGCTGCCCGGGGTCCGGACGCCGGCCCGACCGCCCTTGCGGATCCTGCTCGTGTCGGCCTCGGTGCCGGCCGCCCCCGGGCTCGATCTCGAGCGGGAGCGCCGGGTGATCGAGTCGACCTGGAAGCTCTCGGGTTCGGCGCGTTTGCGGGTGCTCACCCGCTGCTCGTTGGAGGAGTTCGAACGCGAGCTCGAGCTCGACCCCCACATCATCCACTTCATGGGTCATGGCGAATTCGACGCCCAGACGGGGCAAGGCTGTTTGCTGTTTCCCGATCGCCACGGCCAGACCTTTCGACTCGGGGCCGAGACCGCCGCCTTGCTGCTCGACAACCGGCGCAGCTTGCGCCTGGTGGTGTTGAACGCCTGCGAGACGGCCCGGGCCTTGCCCGAAAGGCCTTTCGAGGGGCTCGCCACTCGCTTGGTGGCGGCGGGCGTACCGGCGGTGGTGGCCATGGGCGAGCCGATCCAGGACGCCGCGGCGATCGCCTTCTCGCGCAGCCTCTACCAGGAGCTGGCCCGGCGCCGCCCGTTGGACCTCGCTCTGTGCCGCGCGCGCAAGACTCTGGCGGCGTACCCGAGTTTCGAATCGCGGGCCGCCTGGGCGGTGCCCAAGCTCTTCTCGCGCACCCGCGAGCCGCTGGTGGAGCCGCCCTGGCGGCGCTACGTCAAGGTCGTGCTTCTGGCTCTGGCGCTCGCGGCGGTGGCGAGCGGCCTGCTGGCCTGGAAGCTCTGGCGGCACTACGACGATGTCGTCTCCGGAGCCCGTCTCGTCACCCACGCCACGCTCGAAAACGGCCGGGTGGTCGAGGTGTGCAATCCCGCCGAGGGCTGGAGTCGCACGGCGCAGCAGGCCATGCACGACATCGAGCGGGGTGATGCGCAGTACTTCACGAAGAGTCGTGGCAAGACCACCGGGCGCATTCTGCTGCTGGTCGAAGACGGCGAGCTGCGCCTGCAAACCGAGGCGGACGGCATCACCGCGAACAATCTGTCGAGTCTCGAGCCCTGTCCGCGGCGGGAACCCGCGGCGCCGATCGAGCGGGCGTTGCGCGGGGCCACGGTGCCGCGCGGCGCGCTCCCGGAGCCCGCGGCTCCCGAGACGACCCGGACCGGGAAGCTGCAACTCGATCCGCCGCCGGTGCCCAACCAGGAGAAGCAGTAAGCTCCCACCATGTTCGATCCCGATCCAGAAACCGGACCCGGTCCGCGGCGCTCCGAAGGCCCGGCGGACGACCGCCTGCCCCCCCTGGCGCGGGTGGTGTTCTACCTGCCGGCGTACCTGATCGCGCAGCTCGTCACCGCGGGTTTCGCCGCTGCTCTGTGGTTGGTCGCCACCGGGCGCCAGCTGCCGGATCTCGAAGCGATCGAAAACGAGCTGTCCCTCGCGGTGGGGCTCGGCGCGGCGTTTCTGCCGGTGCTCCTGCTCGGCACCTGGGCCTTTGCTCGGGGGCTTGATGGCCGCAGCCTGGAGGATCTCGGCTGGCGCCTGCCGGCGACCTCTCGCCGCACCGTCGTCGAGACGCTCGGGGCGAGCGGCGGTGCGCTGCTGCTCTTGACCTTGTGGTTCGCCCTCGGCAGTTGGGGCTTCGACGTCCAGTGGTCCGGGTGGGCCACCCTCGGGCCCCGGGGCGTGCTCTCGGTGAGTGGTCTCGGGATGATGTTCGGTGGGCTGGCGTTGGCCGCGGCGGCGGAGGAGCTGGCCTTCCGCGGTTACGTCTTCCGCGCCTTGAAGGACCGCGGCACCTGGGCGAGCGCGGCGGGCCTGCAAGCGGCGTTCTTCGCGCTCCTCCACGCCAGCAATCCGGAGATCACCGCGGCAGCGTTGGCGAACACCTTCTTGCTCGGATTGGCCCTGGCGGCGCTCGTCGAAGTAACCGGCTCGTTGTACGCCGCCACGCTCGTCCACACGCTGTGGAACTTCCTGGTGGCGCTGGGCTTGCCGTTGTCCGGCTTCAACAGCCTGGGGTTGGCGAAGATCACCCTCAGCGGCCCCGACGGCTGGACCGGTGGGGCCTACGGTCCCGAGGGCAGCTGGGTGTTGACGGCGCTGCTCGTCGCGAGCGTGTTCGCCCTCGCCCCGTGGGCGGACCGGGCTCAGCCGCAAGCGGCCGAGCCCGAGGGGTAGAGGCTCACAGCCGGGCTGGTCCCGACCGTTCGGTCAGTGCTGGAAGTACACGCGCCAGATGAAGATCCCGGACAGATAGTCGGTGGGATCGATCTGGCTCTGCAGCACGACCCCCGAGTACGAGCCGGAAAGCAGCAACCGGGCGGACTCGGCGAGGCCGGCGGCGGTGGTCGATTGAATCGCCCGCAGTTTGTGGCCGCCCACGGTAGTGGCCGGGATCACCAGCGCTTGCTCCTTGCGCTGGCGCACCCCACGGTGATCCGGTCCTTCGACGGCGGCGTAAAGGGCGATCTGGTCGTCCTCGACCGCCGGTACGGCGGCCAGCATCGCGCGTTCCAACTCGGCGATGCGATCGGCGCCCGCCGGCTGGGCGTCGAGCAGCCCCTGGACCCAAGCGTAGTGACCGGGGTGACGGTAGGTCTTGTAATCGAGGCGATCGACCTTTCCGGCCAGCGCATGGGGCAAGTCGGCCGCGCCGCCCGAGGTCAAGGCTTCCTCGAGGCGCAGCGTGCCGAGTTGGACGGTCTCGATTTCGGTCAGCGACGGCGCGGTGGTGGTCACGCCGTTGCGCACCACGATGGCGTCCTTGACGTACTCGGTGGCGACGCCGATCGAACTCCAGGTGAAGGCGTAGTAATGCGGCGGCAGGGCGTTCAGCGGCAACGCGCCGACGCGCATGGTCAGCGAGTCGACCTTCTCCACCCGGTGATCACGGCAGAAATCCTGGAACAACTTGTGGCCGAGCACGTTGATGAAGCCCGGCGCGAGGCCGGTCTGGAGCAGGAAGCCGCGCTGCGAGCCCTCGGCGATGCGCGCCACCTCTTCCGTTTCGGCCACGTACTCGGTCAGGTTGGCGTAGTGGAGGTCGTACTCGCGAGCCAGCCGCGCCATGCGCGGGGCTTCGCCGCCCGGCAGGCAGTCGAGCAAGATCTCACCGGCCGACAGGGCGGCGCGGAACTCGTCGTTCTGGCCCTCGGCGGGCAGGTGGAAGGGGTGAACTTTGACCGGACGGCTCGGATTGGGGTTCTGGGTCAGCCACGAAGCGGCCTCGCGGGCTGCCTCGGGCCGGGCATCGCCGATCCAGATCTCGACGTCGAACGCCGCCCATTCCGCAAGCAGCAGGGCCACGGCTCGGCCGATGCCTCCCGCGCCCGCGACGACGACGGTATGGTGAACTTTGGTCATGAAACGGTGATCCTCGACAGGTGTAGGTAGGGTGATAGTGGGTGGGACGGCCGGATTGTATATCCTCTCCGCGTGTCCAGTTCCCCACCGCGGACCATCGCCGTCGTCGACGACGAGGAGAACCTGCGCTCGACGGTGGCGTTCGCCCTCGAACGCGCGGGCTGGCCGGTGGTGACCTATGCCGATGGTTTGTCGGCCTGGGAGGCCTTCGGTCGCCGGTTGCCGGATCTCGTCATTCTCGACATCCTGATGCCGAAAATGGACGGGCTCGAACTGTGCCGGCGCTTGCGCTCGAAGAGCGAGACCTTGCCGATCGTCTTCCTGACTTCCAAAGACGAAGAACTCGACCGCGTGTTGGGGCTCGAGCTCGGGGCCGACGACTACCTGTGCAAGCCGTTTTCGATGCGCGAGCTCGTGGCCCGGGTCAAAGTGCTGTTCCGGCGCCTGAGCCTGGCGGTGGGAGGCGGAGAGGACGCGGCGCCCGCTCTGCACACGGCCGGCTCGCTGACCCTCGATCTTCACCGTTACCAGGCGCGTTGGAACGGGGCGCCGCTGGTGCTCACCGTCACCGAGTACCGGCTCCTCCACGCCCTCGCCCGCCACCCCGGCCACGTCAAGACTCGCGGTCAACTGATGGACGAGGCCTACCCGGACGACGCCTACTTGGCCGAGCGGACCATCGACAGCCACATCAAACGGCTGCGGAAGAAGCTCGACGAGGCCCGCGGCTCCGGTCCCGATCCGATCGAGACCGTCTACGGGCTCGGTTACCGCTTCCGGCTCGACGAATGAGCTTCCGGGGCCTGCGTCGGCTGCTGTCGCGGCTCTCGGTTCGCCTGCTGGCCACCAACCTGGTGCTCGTGACGGTGCCCATCGCGGCGTTTTTCGTGCTCGGTCTACGCCAGTACCTGGGCCTCTACGAGCGCCAGTTGCTCGATGCCCAGGAGCGCTCCATGGCCCAGCAGGCACGCGTTCTGGCCGCGGCGCTGGGGGAACAACGAGTGCTCGACGCCGAGGCGGCGGAGCGAATTCTGGTCGGCATGAACCAACAGTGGACGGCCCGGCTCAAGGTGATCTCTGCCGACGGCGAGACCCTGGCCGACTCGAGCCGGCTCGGGCCGCGCCGGGTCACCGGCGAGGAAGCGACGAGCGAGACCGAGGAAAGTGCCTCTACCCGCGAGAGTTGGTTGTACCGCCTGGGCGCGGCGCCCGTCCGCTGGTTACGCTCGTGGCAGTCCCCGGAAGCCTCGTATGCGACGGCGGGTGAGGTACCGGCACCGGCGGGACCGGGGCCCGAGGTGGCGGCGGCCCTCGCGGGCGGCTACGGCGCCACCGTCCGTCCGCCGGCGGCGGGGGAGCGGGCGGTCTTGCTCGCGATCGCGGTGCCCGTGTGGGCCGGAGAAGTCGTCGTGGGCGCCGTGGCCGCGTCGCAATCGACGGCGCGAGTGCTGGCCGCCCTCGACGAAGTACGTGTGGCACTCTTCCGGGTCTTCCTGTTGTCTCTGGCGGTGGCCGTGGCCTTGTCGCTGTTGCTCGCGGCGACCATCTCGCGCCCGTTGTCGCGCCTGCGGCACGAAGCGGCGGATCTGCTCGACCGCCGCGGCCGCCTGCGCGGCACTTTCCGCGGCTCGGGCAAACTCGACGAGATCGGCGACTTGTCGCGGGCCCTCGAGCAACTGTCCCAACGGCTCGAGGGCCACGTCCGTTTCGTCGAGGCGTTCGCGGCGGACGTTTCCCACGAGTTCAAGAACCCTCTGGCGGCCATTCGCGGCGCCACCGAGATGCTGTCCGAAGTCGACGACCCGGAAGAGCGCCGCCGCTTCCACGGCATCGTCACCCGCGAGGTGGCGCGCCTCGAGCACCTGCTCTCGGCCGTACGAGAGATCACCCGCATCGACGGTGAGCTCGAGCGCGAGCCCTTGGCGGAGGTCGATCTCGGCGGCTTGCTCGCCGAGCTCGTGGCCGGCATGGCGACCAAGAAGCCGCGCGGGCCGCGGATCGAGCTCGAGGGACCGCCGGGCGCGGTGCCGGTGGCGGCCCGGCCGGAACGGCTGGCCCAAGTGTTCGAAAATCTGCTCGACAATGCCCTGGACTTCGCCCGCGAGCGGATCCAGGTCGGCATTTCGGAGGAAGGTTCGCGGGTGACGGTGAGAGTCGGCGACGACGGCCCGGGGATTCCCGAGGCTCAGCGCGAACAGGTCTTCGACCGCTTTTTCACCGATCGCCCAGCCGACCCCGACGCTCGGCGCCACCACACCGGCCTCGGCCTCGCCATCGTGCGGGCGATCACCGAGGCCTACGGCGGTACCGTCCGGGCGGGGCGCAGCCCGGCCGGGGGCGCCGAGTTCGTCGTCGAGTTCCCGCGTGGAGGTGCCTGAATGCCTCGTGACAATCCAACAGATCGGCCGGGGCGAGCCCGGCCGCTGCTCCTGGCTTTCCTCCTAGCTGTCCTTCTGGCTCTCGGGCCGTTGCCACTCCGGGCGGACGCCGAGCCGCCGCAGTCGCTGGTGCTGAAGCAGCGCGTGGTGGGGGTGGAACGCGTGGAGCTCGTCCCCGAGACCGACGGCAGCTACCGCTATGAGGTCCATTTCCGGGACGGCCACCTCGAGCGATTGTCGCCCGACCAATTCTCCGAGTTGCTCTACACGGGCCACCTGCGCAACGCCGGCTTTTTCCGCTTCCTGAACATCTCCTCCCCGGCCGGCCTCGCCTGGGTGGCCCTGGGTCTGCTCGGGCAGATCCTCTTCACGGGGCGAATGCTCGTCCAGTGGCTCGCCAGCGAGAAGAGCAAACGCTCGGTGATCCCGGTGGCGTTCTGGTGGATGAGCCTCGCCGGCGCCTCGATGCTCGCGGTCTATTTCATCTGGCGCAAAGACGCCGTCGGCTTTCTGGGGCAGGCGACCGGGTGGGTGGTGTACGTGCGGAACCTGTGGCTGATTCGGAGGGAGGGGCGGGCGGCCACCGAGTGAGACCGCCCGCAATGCTTGTCCTCAACGGAACCGGATCTCGTCGATGTGCAGGAAGTAGTCTGGATTCGTGCGCTGGAAGTAGATCAACACCTCCCTTGTCCTCGCCGGCCAAGCGGGGTTGGTGATCGTCGTCCAGCCGAGCGAGGTGTTCGTAGCGTCACCGATCAGGACGAGGTTTCCGTTGGCGTCGTCGACGGCATAGACCATCGAGCGGGTGGTATTACCGCCGTAGTACGCCTCGAAAGTCCGCAAGCCAGCCTTCGGCGAGTCGGGCGTGAAGGTGATGATGCCTCCGTTCGGGGCGTAGTTGATGATGCCGTAGGTGTTGATCACGCCGTCGAAAGCCTGGTACGGGTAATTCGTCCAGGTTGGGATGTTCCTGAAATCGAGGGTAGTGATCCGGGAGGGTCCGAGACCGGGGATGTCGGCTCGGCTCGAGGGATCGACCGGCCCCACGGGCCCATAGGCGGTCGCCCTGCCGTCGAGTCGGGTCAACTTCAAGAAATAGAAGGAGTAATTGACCGCAACTGCGTCCGTGTTGCAGAACCCTGTCGTTCCTAGGGCGAAGGAGCAGACCCGCACCAACGTCGAGGGATTGTCCCGCTGGTTGCTGCCGTAGAGCTCGATGTTCGTGAACTGCGTGCGATCTTGGATCGACCAGAGGTGCCGACGGATGCCTCCCCAGCTGAAGGAGTGCAGACGAATGTTCCCGCCCTCGCCGACGTCCGGCCGTTCCAAGAGGGCAAAGAAGTCCGCTTGCACACGGGTACCTACGTCGCCATCGACATAGAGAACCGGTTTGACGAAACGGGTGTCTGTCGGGCACTGACTGGTCCCCGTCCCGAAGGTCACCGGTATGCTTTGGATCGCCCAGCCGTTGCTGGTGTCGTACTCGACGGGGAACAGCGCGGTGAAGCTCGGCGTGGCGTCCGACCGATTGCGGTAGCACTCGAGGCGCGGCTGGGCTAGCACGAAACCGGGCTTGAGCTTCTCGGCGCGAAGGGCTACGACGAGCCGATAGGGCGCGTTGGCACTGCGCACGAAGATCGGTTTCCGGTGGCGGACGATCGAATCCGCTGGCAGGTTCGCGTAACCGCCCCCGAAAGTCGGCGTGCCGCCGGTTGCAGAAACGACGTCCCAGGTTCCGGTGTTGAAATCGTCGAACCACACCATGCGGGTGTCGGAGGTCAAGGACGACAAGCTGTTGGTGTTGGCGTTGGCTGTCGATTGGCCGTTGACGCTGGCGTACTTCGCCGTCGTGCCCTGGCGGACGCTCCAATGAAGATGGCTGGCGCTGGTCCCCGTGTTCGAGACGTAGCCGATGACCTGTCCCTGCACGACCTTCTGACCGTTCGCTACCAGGATCTCGGGTGCGAGGTGGGCGTAGTGGGTGTAGTAGATGGGGCTGCCATGCTCGATCATCACGTTCCAACCGTAGGTGCACCTGGACGAGGTGTCATTGGCCACATAGCGCACCGTGCCGGCGGCAGCGGCGAGTACCGGTAGGCCGTTGTCGAAGTCCCAGGAAGTTGCATTCTCGTTGAGGTCGAGGGCGTGGGTGTCTCGCAGAACGTGAGCGGGCGAACCCTGGGCGTGATTCCAGACCTGACCGGTGTTTGGCACGGGCATCTCGAAACCGGCGCCGGAGATTTCTGTGGCAGGACCGCTTTGACCTTGGCCGTCACAAGGGCTCTGGGCGAGGGAGGGCCAAGAGGTCCCGAGGGCACCCAACAGGGCGGCGAGCACGAGCAGTGAGCGCATGACTCCTCCTTGTTTGTAAACAGGCATGCGCAAGTAGAAGTGTACGGATAGATCGATGCGGGACAGGGCGCCGTGCCCTCTTGCTCAGGGGAATTCAGGGAGCGGTAGGCTCCACCACCGGCAACACCCGGTCCGCGGCTACCTTTTCGAGCACCTGGACCGCGCCCGAGGGCCAGCGCACTGTGATCTTGTCGGCCACCGCCGCGGGGCCGAGGCCGAAGGTGGGGTGGACCTCGGACTGGGAGAGGTAGCTGCCGCCGGTGCGCACGAGCCAGGTTTGGGTGGCACCGCCGGCTTGGACTTCGATGCGGGCGCCGACGCCGTCGCGGGGGCTCTTGGTGCCTTTCAAGGCCAGCCGGAGCCAGTGGCCGCGGCCCGTGGCGCGGTTCTCGAGGATCACCGCCGGGCCGCCGTTCTCCGTCAGCACGAGATCGAGGTCGCCGTCGCCGTCCAAGTCGCCGGTGGCCAGGCCCCGGCCGACCCGCGGCATGGCGAGCGCGGGCACCGCCGTTTCGACGTAGTTGCCCTTGCCCTGGTTGCGGAACAGTTGGCTCGGCTGGCGGAACTTCACCCGCGGTTGGATGCGTTCGATGTCGGCGTCCAGGTGGCCGTTGGCGAGCACCAGATCGAGCCAGCCGTCGAGGTCGTAGTCCAAGAACAGCGAGCCGAAGGTCAACACCAGCAGCGTCTTCCGGCCCAACTGGGAAAGCGGCGCGACGTCCACGAACAAGCGGTTGCCTTCGTTGCGGTAGAGCGCCACCATTTCGTTCGCGAAGTTGCCGATCACGAGCGACGGCCGGCCGCTGCGGTCGTAGTCCGCGGCGTCGATGCCCATGCCGCCGCGGGCCACACCGGTCTCGGAAAACGCCATGCCCGAGGCGACGCCGATCTCCTCGAACGTGCCGTTGCCGCGGTTGCGGTAGAGCAGGTTGGGTTGCGTGTCATTGGCCACCGCGAGGTCGTCCCAGCCGTCGTTGTCGAGGTCGAGCACGGCGACGCCCAGGGCCTTGGCCTTCGGTGCCAGCAGGCCCGCCGCTTGGGTGCGATCGTCGAAGGTGCCGTTGCCACGGTTGACGTAGAAGCGCGGCGAGGCGCCGGGGTAGGACTCGGGCGTGCAGTAGGACTTGTTCTTGCCGTCCAGGGTGCAGACCAAGTCCTTCTCGGGCGTCCAGGTGACGTAGCGAGTGGCGTAGATGTCGAGATCGCCGTCCTTGTCGGGGTCGAAAAACGCCACCGAGGCGCCGAACTCGTACTCGGGGGACAGCCCGGCCGCGGCCGATACATCCGTGAACTTGGCCTTGCCGTCGTTCTTGAGCAAAAAGTCCTGGCCGACGCACGACAAGTAGAGGTCGCGGTCGCCGTCGCCGTCCAAATCCCCGGCCGCGCCGCCCATGCAGTAGGCCGAGATCGCGAGGCCGGAAGCCGCGGTGGCATCGGCGAACTTGAAGCCCCCTTGGTTCCGGTAGAACTTCTGGGTGGCGCCCTTGCCCTTGCCGCCCCCGGCGGCGAAGTCCCGGCCGTTCAGGAACAGCAGGTCGAGCCGGTCGTCGCCGTCGGCGTCGAAGATCACGACGCCCGAGCCCATGGTCTCGGGCAGCCATTTCTTGCCGAAGGCCCCGGTTTCGTGGCGAAAGGTGACCCCCGAACTCGCCGTCACGTCGACGAACGAGTCTTGGGCGGCGAGCGGCGCGGCGAACAGGGCGAGCCAGACGAGTCGTTTCAAGGGTCGGTCTCCGGCAGGGTCAACCGCCCGCGGCGGCGGTGACGGCGGCGGTTTTAGGGGGCTGGGGCGCCGCGCGGTCGGGTCGGGTCAGGAACGCTTCGATTTCGGCCCGGCTGGGCGAGAGGTGCTCGTGGACGGGCTGGCGCTCGCGGTTGTCTTCCGGGTGGCGCTCCCGGTACTCGCGGGTGAGCTCCTGGGCGCCTTCGTCGGCCTTGAACCGCTCGTAGAGCTTCTGGTGGCGCGCCGAGCGCTCGAGCTCTCCGGCGCCACGGGCGGCGAGCATCATCGTGTAATGGGCCATCAAGTCCTCGGGGTCGATCGCGAGCACGCGTTCGAGCGTCGCGAGGGCTCCGGCGTAGTCGCGAGCGAGGAACTGGACGCGGCCGATCTGGTTCAACACCACCCGGTCCTTCGGGTGTTTGGCCGCGGCGCGGCCAAAGCGTGCCAGGGCGGTTTCGTACTCGCCCTCTTCCTTCTCGACCAGCCCCAAGAAAAACTCCGCCCGCGGCAACGCCGGGGCGAGGCCCAGGGCGTGTTCGAGCACCCGGCGGGCTTCGGTGAGGTCGCCCTCGGCGACGGCGACGCGACCGAGATTCACCCAACCGTCGACGTAGCCCGGTTGCAGCTCGGTGACCCGCGTCCAGGCGGTTTTGGCGGCGGCCAGGTCGCCGGCCAGGAACAGGCCGATGCCGTAGTCGTTCCAGCGCTCGCGGTCGACGTCCGGCTTTTCGGTGATGGTAGGCGGCGGTACCGGCACGTCGGCGTCGACCACGCGCAGGGTCTGGGAGTCCTCGGCGACCACCACGATCGGCAAGGTCGGCACCTTCTTCATCGGCCCCGAAACCTTCGAGGTGTCGGCGGTGTAGACGAACGTTCGGTCGTCCTTGTGCGGGCCGAACTCGGCGTTTTCCCCCGCGAGGGGCTCGCCGGCATAGGCGAATTGGTTGTACTCCCAGCTGAACTTGCGGTAGTTGAGCCGGGCCGTCAGGTGAATCTCGTCGCCGGTGTCCGACGGCACGTCGAGCCGGAAACGGGCGGTGTCCGCGGCGCCCGGGGGGATCAGCCGGACGTAGACGATCGCCCGGGTGTGGAAGGCGTTGCGTTTGTCGATCGGGTTGCCCCCGGCATCGATCATGCGCGAACGATAGAAGTGGGCACCGGGCTCGACGGGCGAGTTTTCGTCCGCCATGCCGCTCCAGTAGATGACCTTGCCGGTGGAGTCGACGGCCTGGAGCTCGAGCCAGCAGTCGTAGGCGTCGACGGTACCGCCGGGGAAGAAGTGGCCGACGTTGCGGGTACGCACGACGACGTCGATGCGGTTCGACTCGCCCCGCCGCACGGTGGCGGGGAAACGGTCGAGCGGGGCGTACACCGGTGCCGCGGGGGCGCTTCCGGCTGCCCCCACTCCCACCGCCATGCCGGATTCCTCGCCGATGGCGAAGCTGGTGGCGAGCGCGGGGCCTTCGCCCTGGAGCTCCGCGGCGGCGGTGGATTCCCCCGCGGTCATAGCAAAGATGTCGACGGTGACCTGGCGCGCCTGCAGGAAGTCCACTACTTGCTTCAGTTGGACGTGGTCACCGTAAGCCACCGGCAGGGCGGTGTTGGCGGCGGCAAAGCGGTGGGAGCGGATCAGGCCGTCCTTGGCGCCGGCGTCGTCCGAGGCCACCTGCGGCATGTGGCAGTCGATGCAGGTTTTACTCTCGGGCGGGTAGTAGAAGCTGCGCGCGCCGTACCCCGAGATGCCGCTCGCCTGCCAGTTGTCGTACTCGTTGAAGCCGCGAATCCAGCGGTAGGAGTTGACCGGCTCGTCGAGGTGCACCTTGTGGCACGAGGAGCAGTACTCGGGGGAGAGCTCGCCGCGCATGAACGGCTTCAGGAAGCTCTGGCGGTGTGGCTCGGGCTCGGCGCGCACGAGCAGATCGTGGATCCCGAGCAGCACCGGGTTCTTGCTGGCGGCGAGGGTGTGGAGCGCCGGCAGGGTGATTTGGTAGTCCCCCTGGCCCATGGTCGACTTGACCGAGCTGATCATGTGGCAGGCGGTGCAGGTGAGCCCGGCGTGGGCCTCGGGGGTGTCGAGCACATTTTGGATCGGCTGGTCGAACATGCCGGATTGCAGCAACGCCGGGTCGTGGCAGCCGGCGCACCACTTCGACGCCGTGATGCCCGCCGTCTCCTGCATGTATTCGATCGACTTGCGGTACCACTGATTGTTGAAGCTCGACAGGTGGTGCACCGAGCTCTTCCACTGCTCGAAGACGTCCGGGTGACAACCGGCGCGTGCGCAGCTCTCGGGCTCGAGGTACACGGACGATGGAACCAGGCCGCCGTGGGCGTTCGAGACCGCGGACGGGAAGTACGGCCCCGAGGCGCCACCCATGGCTTCTTCGTCCATGGTCAAGGGCGCCGGCGGGTTGACGATGCGGTTCTGGGGATCCGGGAAGGAACGCTCGACGACCGCGCGGCC
>JANRLG010000183.1:0-20641 GCA_033762835.1 Thermoanaerobaculia bacterium | reverse complement strand
TGCCGGCCTTGTCGCGCCCCCGCCTGCGGAGGTGGCCGTCCGCTTCCAGTTGCCGGCCGAGGGGCCAGTAGTTCCGGCGGTTCTCGTCGCTGCGCGCCCGCTCGTGGCACTCGATGCCGCCGTTGCGCGGCCGGAGGCGGTGTCGGCGCGGCTGCCGAGGGAGGGCGGATGGTTGGCGCTCGACCCGGCATGGATTTGGGGCCTCCGTAGCGCGGACCCGAACTATTGGTCCGAGGAGGTGCAGGTGCGGGTGGGTCCGGAATCGACGGCCCCCGCGCTGCGGCTTTGGCCAGCGGGCATGCTCGCCGGGCTGGTGAAGGTGCCCGCAGGAGCAGAGTGGCCGGGGGAGCTGGCGGTCCGCTTCTCGGGTCTCGACGAGAAAGCGATGGGCCCCTCCGGGACCGAGTATTGCCCGATCGATTCCGTCACCGGGCGCTTCACCTGTCGCCTACCGGCCGGGTCGCACTGGCTGCGCTTAGCGGCGGCGCCCTACCAGCCGGTGTATCGAGACGATCTCGCCATTCCCATCGGGGCCTCCGCGTCGGCCGGGGAGATCGCCCTCCGACGGGGCTCCTCGGCGGTGGGATTCTTACGGTACGCGGCGGGCCGGCCAGCGGCCGGGATCGCGGTTTCCGTCTCACCGGCCGTGGCGGACCCTCCTCGCGGCTCAGCCTCTCCACCCACCGGCATTTCCCACTCCGCCAAGACCGACGCTCGCGGCTTCTTCCAGGTGACGGGACTAGTGCCCGGGAGCTGGCGTGTGCAAGTCGAGGCCGAGGGTTTCGCCGCTTTGACGTCTGCGATCTTCGAGACCCTTCCCGACCTCGAAAGCGAACTGACCGCTCCGCTGGTGTTGGAGAAACCGATCGCCATCGAGATCGCTCTCGAGCCGCCCCTCGACGACCGCGGTGCGGCTTGGCGCTTGCGCCTCTTCCGACTCGGGCCGGAAGGCGAAACTGGAGAGCCCATCACAGGCGCGGTCGACGAGCTGGGCGTCTTCCGGCACGTCGCGGTGGCGCCGGGGCGATACCTGGTGGCGGTGGACGGTTCAGCCGGCGAAAGGGTGGCTCGGGAGGAGCGGACGTTCACGGCGGAGCATCCGGTCGCATGGATCGAGCTCGGGTTCGTCTCCGTGACCGGTGTCGTGACCTTCGGCACCAAAGAGGCCGCGCCCGGCACTCTGTGGTTCGGTACCCGCCACGGCGCCCGCCGAATCGAGGCCATCGTGGCCGAAGAGGGAGACTACGCGGTGCGTCTGCCGGCGGCCGGACCGTGGCGAATCAGTTGGAGCCCGAAGAGTGCTTCGGAAGGTACCGAGATCGAACTCGAACCGGTCGAGATTCCCGAGAAGCGACGCTTTCGGCTCGAACTTCGCCTCCCGGACACCCGCATCGCAGGCGAGGTGGTCGACGAAGAGGGGCAGCCAGTCGCCGACGCCGAGGTGCGGGTCACCGCTCTCGCCGGCTCCCGTCCAACGCTTGCCGCTGCGCCCACCGACGAAAAGGGCCGCTTCCGTCTCCGCGGACTTCCGGCGGGGCCACTCAGCATTTCGGCCCGGCGAGGGCGAGCGGTCGCCGACAAGATCAACGCCCAGATCGGCGAGGGACTCGAGCCGCCAGCCGTTCGCCTAGTGCTCGTCGAGGAAGTGCGCTGGACCGGCCGGGTGACAGCAGACGGCCGAGGCCTCCCCGGAGTCCGGATCTCGCTCTGGCCCAACCTCGGCCCTGCGGGCCTCGCGATCACGGAGGCCGTTTCGGGGGCCGGTGGTTTCTTCGAGGTGGATCTCCCCGGGTCGGCGGTGGGCATTCAGGCGCTGCTTCTGGCTCCAAACCGTGCCGCGACCTTCGTGAGCCGTCCCCTCGTGCCTGGAACGGAGCTCGCGTTCGAGATCGCCTCTCTGGGTGGAGAGTTGTCCATTCCGACGACCACCCACGCCGGAGCCCTGACGAGTGCCGTTCTGGTCGCCAACGGCACCCTCGTTCCTTGGCCGCTGCTGACGGGTTTGCTTGCGGGCCGCTTCGAAGGCCCCGGCGGGGTGGTCTCGGCCTTCACCTTTCACGCTCTCGCGCCGGGAGCCTACCGGTTGTGTGTCGGGGCCGGCGCCCTTCGGTACTTGGTCAACGGCGAAGGCCAACCCCCGACATGTTCGGACGGCCTGCTCGTCCCCGGGGGGCTCTTGGTGCTCGAGGCACTCAGCCCGGACTCGTGAACGACCGCAGACCAATTCCTCGCTTACCTGTGATCTCACCCCGGAACTCCCGCGGGGTCAGGCCCACCAGGGCTTTGAACTGGCGGGTGAAGGCGCTTTGGTCGCTGTAGCCGGCGGCGAGGGCGACGTCGGCAATGGGAGCCGTGGTTTCGAGCAGGTGGCGGGAGGCGGCGTCGATGCGGACCTTGGCGAGCAGTTGACGCGGGGTGAGTCCGAAGACTTGCTTGACCCGGCGCTCGAAGCGGTCGAGGGAGAAGCCGGCGCGGCGGGCGAGATCCCCGAGGCGCAGGGGTTGGTGGTAATTCGTATTCAGTACTTCGATGGCGAGGGCGAGGCGGTCATAGTCCGGGTGCCGTTCGTCGGCGCGGTGGAGATCCCGCGACAGGCCGACCAGACCGACGATGCCGCCCGTAGGACCGGGTAGCGGCTGCTTCCAGGTCAGACACCAGCCGCGCCGACCCGCGGGGTACAAGTGGAGTTCGAGGCGGCCCGCGATCGGCCGGCCAGTGGCGATCACCTGGCGATCCTGGGCGCTGTAGCTTTCGCCGAGCGTCCCCCCGAAGACTTCCGCCGCGGTTTTTCCCACGAGCTGCGTTTTGTGCGGGACTCCGCACCGATCGAGCAACGTGCGGTTGACCGCCAGATACCGGGTCTCCTCATCCTTGACGAAAAACACCACGTCCGGCAGGCCGTCGCAGACGGCTTCGAGCGCCGCCAGATTCACCGAGTCCACCGCTCGATTATGCCGAATTCCGTGCCGCGGCGAAGGCGTCCGAGCAAGACGCGTGGGCGCGCCTCGGGTAGGCTTCCCAGCATGCTGCGAGTTTCCGTCGTCGACTCCCACACCGGCGGTGAGCCCACCCGCTTGGTCGTCGCCGGTGGCCCGGACCTCGGGCTCGGCCCGTTGGCCGACCGGCTCGCCCGCTTTCGGGACCACCACGACCGTTTCCGTTCCGCCGTGGTCAACGAGCCCCGCGGGTCGGACGTGTTGGTGGGCGGCCTGCTGTGCGAACCCCATGCGCCGGACTGCGCCGCCGGGGTGATCTTCTTCAACAACGTCGGCTACCTCGGCATGTGCGGCCACGGCACCATCGGCCTCGTGGCGACCCTGGCTCACCTCGGGCGCCTCGCGCCCGGCCGCCACCGGATCGACACGCCCGTGGGCGTCGTCACGACGCAACTTCATGATGACGGCCGGGTGAGCGTCGGAAACGTGTCGAGCTACCGCCTGGCGAGTGAAGTCACCGTGATGGTGCCAGGCCACGGCCCCGTTACCGGGGATGTCGCCTGGGGCGGCAACTGGTTCTTCCTCGTGCGCGACCACGGTCTCACCATCGACCCCCGCCATGTCGAAGCGTTGACCGACTTCACCTGGCGGGTGCGCCTGGCCCTCGAACAGGCGGGCGTGACAGGCGCGGACGGCGCCGAGATCGACCACGTGGAGCTCTTCGCCCCCTCCCCGACCCCGGGGGTGGACAGCCGCAACTTCGTTTTGTGCCCCGGCAAAGCCTACGACCGCTCGCCCTGCGGCACCGGGACGAGCGCCAAACTCGCCTGCCTGTTCGCGGATGGCAAGCTCGCGCCCGGGGAGATCTACCGCCAGGAGAGTGTCGTCGGCAGCGTGTTCGAGGGCACCGTCGAGCCCGATCCGGCACGGCCAGGCGCCGTGTTGCCACGGATCACGGGCACCGCCCACGTGACCGCCGAGGCGACTTTGCTGCTCGATGACAAAGACCCGTTTTGCTGGGGGCTCGTGCCGTGAGTCGCCGAGTGGTGGTCATCGGCGGCGGGGTCGTGGGCCTGTCGGCGGCGTACCACCTCGCCGAGCGCGGGCACGCGGTGACGGTGCTCGACGGCCGGCCGGCGACGGCAAGCTGCTCTTTCGGCAACTCGGGCTTGCTCGTCCCCAGCCACTTCATCCCCTTGGCGGCGCCGGGCATGGTCGGCCTCGGACTCCGCTCGCTGCTGCGTCGCGACAGTCCCTTCGCCCTCGCTCCGCGGCTCGACCTCGGGCTCCTCGCCTGGCTCGGCCGCTTCTGGCGCGCCGCCAACGCCGAGACCGTGGCCCAACGGGCGCCCGTGCTCGCCGCCCTGCACTTGGCCAGCCGCGAGATCCATCGCGACTGGGCGGGCCGCTTCCAGCCCGGCTTCGGATTGGTGACGGACGGCCTGCTGATGCTGGCATCGACCGCCCACGGCCTCGCCGAGGAGGTCCACGGCGCAACGACGGCACGAAGTCTGGGCATTCCGGCCGAAGTGCTCGGCCCCGGTGATCTGGCCCGGCTCGAGCCGAACCTGCAGCTCCAGGTCGCGGGTGGGGTCTTCTACCCGCTCGACGCCCACCTGTCGCCCGCGGACTTGTTGGTGGGCCTCGAAGCCGCCGTGGTGCAGTGCGGAGTCGAGATCGACCGCGGCGCCGCGGTGACCGGTTGCCGCCGTGAGGGCCGGCGCCTCGTCGCCGTCGAGACCGCCCGCGGGGACCACGCCGCGGACACCCTGGTGCTCGCCGCCGGCGTGGCCTCGACGGTGCTCGCCCGCGACCTCGGCCTCAAGCTGCCCATGCTGCCCGGCAAGGGCTACAGCTTGACGGTACCGGCCCCGGGCCGGGTGCCGCGGCTGCCGTCGATCCTCACCGAGGCGCGGGTGGCAGTGACGCCGCTCGGAGGCTCGCTGCGGGTGGGCGGCACCCTCGAGCTCGGCCGCGGCGAAGGCCCGCCCGATCCCCGTCGGGTCGCCGGCATCGTACGTTCGTTCACCACCCACTATCCGGACTTCGCCCCCGCCGATTTCGCCGCCGTCACGCCCTGGAGCGGCCTGCGGCCGTGTTCGCCGGACGGCCTGCCGTACGTCGGCCGTTTCGCCCGCTACGACAACTTGGTGGCCGCCACCGGCCACGCCATGATGGGCGTGAGCCTCGGGCCGATCACCGGCCGTCTGGTGGCCGAAATCGTCTCGGGCGAGCCGCCTTCGCTCGAGATCTCCGCTCTCCACCCCGACCGCTTCTCCTAGGAAACCAACCATGAGCCGCTTCCAAGGCCTTTTCCCCGCGATCACCACGCCCTTCGATGCCACCGGCGCCATCGACCACGACTTCCTCGCCGAGCATGCCCGCTGGTTGGTTGCCCGCGGGGCGGACGGCATCGTGCCGCTCGGCTCGCTGGGCGAAGGCGCCACCCTCACCGCGGAAGAAAAGCGGGCCGTGCTGGCTACGCTGGTCGCTGCCCTCGGGGAGAGCGCCCCGGTCGTCCCCGGCATCGCTGCGTTGTCGACTGCCGAGGCCGTGGCCCTCGCCCAGGACGCCAAGACGCTCGGCTGTCGGGGTTTGATGGTGCTGCCGCCCTACGTCTATTCGTCCGACTGGCGGGAGATGAAGGCCCACGTGGCGACCGTTATCGCGGCCACGGACCTGCCGGTGATCCTCTACAACAACCCGATCGCCTACAAGACGGACTTTCTGCCGGAACACGTGGCCGAGCTCGCGGCCGAGTTGCCGAACCTCGCGGCGGTCAAGGAATCGAGCGGCGACGTGCGGCGGGTGACCGCCCTTCACGCTCTACTCGGCGACCGGCTCGACCTGATGGTGGGGCTCGACGACGCCATCGTGGAAGGCATCGCCGCCGGGGCCACGGGCTGGATCGCCGGGCTCGTGAACGCCCTGCCGGATGAGTCCGTGGCGCTCTTCCGGCTCGCCCGCGCGGGCCGCACGGCGGAGGCCGCGGCGCTCTACCGCTGGTTCCTGCCGCTCCTGCGGCTCGACACGGTGCCGAAGTTCGTCCAGCTGATCAAGCTCGTCCAGGAGCGGGTGGACCGCGGCAGCGAACGGGTGCGGGCGCCCCGCCAGGTGCTCGCCGGCGAGGAGCGCCGCGCCGCCCTCGAGATCATCGACCGCGCCCTGGCCACCCGGCCGGCCGTGGAGGTGTGAGATGACACCGCGGACGTTCCAGGCCGAGAACCCGGCCACCGGCGAGGCTCTCGAACCGCCCTTCCACGCCGCCTCGGAAACCGAGGTGGACGCGGCTTGCCGGCTGGCGGATGCCGCCTTCGAAGTCTTCTCCGAGTCCTCCGGGGCCGAACGCGGCGCCCTGCTGCGGGCGATCGCCGAGCAGCTCGAAGCCCGCGCCGAGGCCTTGGTGGCCCGCGCCCAGCTCGAAACCGCGCTGCCCGTGGCCCGCCTGCAGTCCGAGCTCGGCCGGACCACCGGGCAGCTGCGGTTGTTCGCCGAGATCGCCGAGGACGGTACTTGGCAGGACGTGCGGCGAGTACCCGCGGACCCGGAGCGCAAGCCGCTGCCCCGGCCCGACCTGCGTTCGCTGCGGGTGCCCCTCGGCCCGGTGGCGGTGTTCGGCGCCAGCAACTTCCCCCTGGCGTTTTCGGTGGCCGGTGGCGACACCGCGTCGGCCCTCGCCGCCGGCAATCCGGTGGTGGTCAAGGCCCACCCGGCGCACCCTGGAACCTCCGAGCTGGCCGGCCAGGCGATCCGCGCCGCGCTGGCGAGCCGCGGTTTGCCCGCCGGTGTCTTCTCCTTGCTCTTCGACGACGGCTTCACGGTCGCCGAGGCGCTCGTCTGCCACCCGGCCATCCGCGCCGTGGGTTTCACCGGTTCGCGGGCAGGCGGCGACGCCCTGGCGCGACTGGCCGCGACCCGTCCGAACCCGATTCCCGTGTTCGCCGAAATGGGCAGTGTCAACCCGGTCGTGGTCCTGCCCGGCGCCCTGGCAGAGCGCTCCGCGGCCGTCGCCGAGGGGCTCCACGGCAGCTTCACCCTCGGCGTCGGGCAGTTCTGCACCAATCCCGGCGTGGTGCTGGTCCCCGCGGGGGAGGCGGGCGACGCCTTCGCGGCGGACTTGGCGGCGCGCACGGCGGCGACCGCCCCGGCGCCGATGCTCACGCGCCGGATCTGCGCCGGCTACGAGGCCGGGCTCGCGCGGCTCGCCGCCGCGGGCGCCCGCTGTCTGGCCCGCGTCGTCGTCGACGGCAGCGCGCCCAACCGGGCCGGCGCGGCGCTGTGGGAAGTCCCCGGAGCCGCGGTGCGCGAGCACCCCGAGCTCCTGGCCGAGGTCTTCGGGCCGTCGACACTCCTGGTGCGTTACGCCGACGAAGCGGAGCTCGCGGCGATCGTCGACGGGCTCGAAGGCCAGCTCACCGCCACCGTCCACGCGGCCGCGGGGGAAGCGGCGCGCCATCCCCGGCTGCTGCGCCAACTGGCCCGGAAGGCCGGTCGGCTGGTGTTCGACCAGTTCCCGACCGGTGTCGAAGTCAACGCCGCCATCGTCCATGGCGGCCCTTACCCGGCCACTTCCGACGGCCGCGGCACCAGCGTCGGCAGCCGCGCCATCGAACGGTTCACGCGACTCGTGGCGTTCCAGAACGCGCCTTTGGAAATCCTGCCGCCCGCCCTGCGCTGAGCGAGTCGGGGCTCGTCGCTTGCGGCGAGCCCGACCTTCGGTCACCATCGGGGCGTGACCTGGGAGCTTTTCGCCGTCGCGGCGATCGTCGTGGGTGCCGTGGCACTGTTCGCCTCGGAAAAGCTGCCGACGGATCTCGTGGCGTTGCTCGTGCTCGGCAGCCTCGTGGCGTGCCGCCTGGTCACCCCCGAGGAGGGGGTCTCGGGGTTCTCCAATCCGGCCACGATCGCCGTGGCCGCCCTCTTCGTGCTCACCGCGGGGCTCCAGAAGACCGGCGCCACGGCGTTCCTCGGCGCTCTGCTGCTGCGTTTCGGCCGCAACTCGTTTCTCGCCTTGGTCGTGATGATGACCATGGTCGGGGTGCTGTCCGCCTTCGTCAACAATACGGCGGCGGTGGCGGTCTTCATCCCGCTCGTTTTGATGCTCGCGAACCGGAGGCGGATCGCGGCTTCCCGCCTGCTGCTCCCGTTGTCCTACGCCTCCCAGTTCGGCGGCGTCTGCACGCTGATCGGCACCTCGACCAATCTGCTCGTGAGCTCGATCTCCGAGCGGGCCGGCCACGGGGCCTTTTCGATGTTCGAGTTCAGCCGCCTGGGTTTGGTTCTCTTCGTCGTCGGCACGCTCTACTTCTTGCTCGGCTCCCGCTGGCTACTGCCGGACCGCGAAGCCCGGGACCTGACGGCGACCTTCCGTCTCGGCGACTACCTCACCGAGGTGCGAGTGGGTGAAGGGTCTCGACTGGTCGGACGAACCATTCACGAAAACCAAGTGGGTGAGGAGCACGACGTCACCGTGGTGCGCCTTTACCGTGGCCCGGAGAAGACGTGGACCGTGCCCCCTGGGATCGACTCCCCCCCACCGAACGCATCGCCCTCGACCATCGGCTCCGCCGCTACCTCAAGGAGGGTGGCTTTCCGGAAGCGCAGAACGCGGAACCTCGGGACCGAGCCGCTCTGCTGAGCGGTTATGTCGATGTCGTCGTGCTGCGCGATGTCGTCGAACGCCACGCCATTTCAAACCCGCTTGCTCTCCGCTGGCTCGAACGTCAGTTGCTGGCGAACCCCGGAGGAGCGTTCTCGATCAAGAAGCACTACGACACCCTTCGTTCCCAGGGTGTGGCCGTGGGCAAGGACACCCTTCACGACTACCTGGCCCACCTCGAAGACGCCTTCCTGATCCGCACCGTCGCGCTGCACAGCGCCTCGGAGCGCCAGCGCATGGTCAACCCGCGCAAGGCCTACCCGGTCGATACGGGCCTGATCCCATTGTTCGAGCGCACCGGGCGGACACACCAAGGGCGAGCCCTCGAAACCGCCGTCTTCCTCGAGCTGGAGCGGCACGGCTGGGAGATAACCTACGTTCGGACGGCGGACGACTGGGAAGTCGATTTCCTTGCCCACCGGGCCGACGACGCACCGCTACTGGTACAGATTTGTCTCGACACGGAAGGGGACGAAACGTGGTCCCGCGAGCTGCGAGCCCTCGAAAAGGCCGCCGCTGCCAAGCCAGGAACCCAGGCCCTAATCATCACTCTCGACTCCTCTCCGCCGCGGCGACCGCTTCCCACAGGGGTGTCCTGGGCCTCGGCGGCTCAGTGGCTGCTGCAAGCTGGGGATCGCTGAACCCGCGTCGCCTAGCGACTGATTGGGCTTGGAGCAGCGACGGCTTTTCCAAAAGCCTGATCCCCCTTTGAGCCCGAAGGGCGAAAAGCCCGAGCGCCTGGGGATGGCCCGCGCGGAGTTTCCGGTGCAACTCGGGGAGGTCTGCATTGACCGAGGTCCCTGGGTCGGGGCAGACTGTCGTCCGTGAGGATCACCTGGATTCCTCGAAGAGCCTCGTGAACCGAAAGAAGCACGGAATGTCGTTTTCGGAGGCAGTTGACATGACGGACATTCCCGAGCTGACGGAACTCGACTTCGCCCGAGCGCTGCCCGCGAGTGTTCGCCGACGCCTGATGCGCGGAGAGTTCGAAACCGGCGCGGATGTCGCCGCGCTCCGGCGCTTCCTGGGGCTGACCCAAGAGCAGATGGCACGGGCCATGGTGATCAGCGTGCACACCCTCCGCAACGGGGAACAGGGCCGGAGGCGACCCGAAGGGCCGGCCATCGCCCTGTTGCGGATCGCGGCGCGCCACCCCCGGATTCTGCTCGAAGCCCTCGAGGGCGTGAACTCCGCGGCTTGAAGCTGTCGCTTCCTCATGAAGTGGCGAGACCACATCGAAGTGAACCCGGCGGTCCTGGTGGGAAAGCCCGTGGTCAAAGGAACCCGGCTCGCGGTCGACTTTCTACTCGGACTCTTCGCAGCGGGCTGGAGTGAGAAGGACGTTCTCGAGAACTACCCGGCGGTCACTCCCGAGGCCCTCCGCGCCGCCTTCGCATTCGCTGCGGAGACGATCAGCGACGAAGCCCTTCATCCCCGTCAACCGTTTGTCGATATCGGTTGAGGTGCTCATTCGAGGCATCGTTACTCAGGGGGAGCTCCGGCCGGTACTCGTGGACTTCTCGGCCGATCGACGGCTTGACGTTATCCCCATCAGACTTCACCGCGCTTCATCGGCGCCTCCGACCACTCCTCTGCCTTCACCTCCCGATCCTCTTCCTCGGCCATCTGGGCGTAAGCGAGCCGCAGATCCTCCGGGACTACGTGCGGTCGCACGAGGGTCTCGATGAACCGCGAGACCTGCCGCGCACCGACGTGGCGATAGAGGCCCTCGTAGACCTGAGAATCGACGCTGATGGTGAGCCTTCTTCGCATGGCATGACCCTCTTGCTCGGCACACGCGAAGTGTACGGGCTTTGTGCGTGAGGGATGCACGCGATTCTCCGGACGCTCCAAGAGGACGCGGCAACCTGGATGACCGGCTTGCAAGGCGTACCCGTAGAGCCTTGGTCCGGGGTCGCATTGACCTGTTCAGTACCGACTCTCTCGTTGACATGCTCGCCCACGCCGGAATCAAGGTGGCCGTGCAGGGATTTCCTCGGCCCGAGGCAGACATCGAGAATCTGTGGCTCGATGAAGCCGAGCGCCGCGAACGAGCTTGGGATGCCGGAGAGGTGGAAGCGATACCCGTCGAGAAGGTGATGCGGGAGCTCAGGAAATAGAAGCGCTCGCCCAGGTCGTCACGGCTACGAGTCACTTCGAATCGAGGTTGCTGCCGGCAAAGCTTCACTTGAGGAGTGCCCGAGCCTCGGCCAGGACGGTCTCCGCCGGAATTGCCTCGACCGCCCCGCTCTCGAGCTCGGCGGACCGGCGCTCGATCTCCGCGGCCCAGGCCCGATCGATTGCGGGAGTGTCGAGGCTAGCTCGCAGAGTCTCGACCAACGCCGCTCGATCGTCGGGATCGAGCGCGAGTGCCTCCTCCAGGATTGCCTGGAACTGGGTCATCGGAGCCTCCCAAGTCAGCCAAATCGCCGGAGCCGGCGGAACAGCTCCTCAGCCGAGATCCCGTCTTCCTGATCCGCCTCTACCAACGCCGCGAGCAGTTCTGCCTCCTCAGGAGGCGAAAGCCGGACGGCGGCCTCGCTCTCGTCTTCGGACGGTCTTGGGTCGTCGGTCATGTTGGCAGAGTAGCACCGGGGCGCCGCCTGGAGCGATGCCGTGGGAGGGACTCGAACCCGACGCTGGCTCTTCAGGAGCGACGCCCAGCTCTTTGCAGTCCTGCAGGTAGTCCTGGACCACAGCTGCAAACTCCTGGTGCAGCTCCTCCACGGTCTCTCCGTGGAAGCTGATGATGCGGCGCAGTCCGAGGATGCGGCCGACGAAGAGGTTGTCTCGTTCGTCGAACGTGATCCGAGCCGTGTAACCGCCGTGGTTCATCGTGTTCATGGGCTCACTCCAGCACCCTGTAGAAGCTCCCGACCTTCTGCGAGTGGGTACCGCTTCGCTGCCTTCCCCGAGTGTGGGCGACGGCATCGCCACCGATGGCCGGCCAGCTCGATCCTACAAGCGGCCGCCACGGGTGGGGGACCTGCCTTCCGCCCGCGCGATGTCGCCGAGCGCCCGGGCGATCCCCGCGGCATCCTCCGGCGCTTCCTCGAGCCAGGCATCGAGATACGCCGCCATCTCCTCGGGCGTCCGAAGGTGGTCCGCGACGTCGTAGGCGGTCGTTTTCGGCTGGGTGTTGGTGGCAGGTTCGACGCTACGCGCCATGTTTCTTCTCCTCAAACGCTCTCGACGAGTCGCAAGGCCTCCTCGATATCCGTGGGCCACCTCCAATGTAGCCCGCGGACTACGCCGTTTCAATAAGGCGCGAGATAGGAGGTCGTTCTACCCACCACCCGCCCAAAGACGAGCTGGGTAGGTCGGCGACCGCCCTTGCCGCCGTTCGCCGCTTGCCACCCCGGGAGCAGGATCGACTTCGGCACCGCCCGTGGAGCCCGGAGGAGGAGCTGGGCGGGCATCGGGGGCGACCTCTCCCTCTCGGCCGACTCACTACGCCGACGACCGACTGGTGTACGCCCCACCGTGGGTGCTCTGTCGGAGAGTCGGGCGCCGGCTAGTGGCCTCGACGGTCCGCTTTCTCGGGAGCGGCGCCGGAGTTGCGGCGGGTTTCGGCTTCGGGCATGATGTTCCTGCCGCCACTGCTTCCCCCACTCGGATGACCCTGCTTTCTCGATGGACGACTGAGTCTCCCGCGCCAAGAGCCGACGCTCTCGCAGCTCCGACAGAGCGCCCGCGGCGAGGCGTACACCAGTCGGTCGTCGGCGCCAGTGAGCCGGCGGGGCGTGCGAGGTCGCCCCCGCTGCCCGCCTGGCTCTTCCTCCGGGCTCCACGGTTGCCGCCGAAGTCGATCCCGCTCCCGGGGTGGCACACGGTGATCGGCGGCACGGGCGGTCGCCGACCTACCTGGACTCTTCGATGCCCCACAGTTAAGCGGACGGTGCCGACGGCGATCAACACCGGGCGCACCCCTTCATTTCCACCGCCACCCGGTCGCATCCCACGCGCCGACGGCACCTTTTCCAAGGACCGGATCGAGGAATGCCGCAGTCGCCTCGGTGACTTCTGGCAGCGTGGCCCACGGTAGTGCGTCGGTCGCGGCCATCTTCGCGTAGGGCGCTTCCCAGAAGGCGGGCGGAGGTGGGAGGCTCGGCGGTACCGGGTGGGTATTCCGGAACTCGAACGTTCGATCGATGGCTTGGCGAAGGCGCTCCGCCTCGATCGGCCCGGTCGTCGCCAAGAGGGCGAGGTCGGGGAGATCCCGAACCCGCGTGTTCGGCAGGGGTCGCGGCAGGGTGAAGGCGTGCAGCTTCTCGGCGATATGGGAGACGACGGGATAGAGGCGAACCATCGGCGGCGGAATGCCGGCGAAAGCCAGCCAGTCCTCGGCGGTCACGAGGTCCGGCTCGTCGGTCAGCGGATCACCAAAGGCGACATCCACGCCGAACGGCTGCCCGTAGAGTTGACCCGCAAGCCGGCATACAGAGCGGAAACGGAAGCCCTTGTACCGCATCGCCTCGTTGCGAATTTCAGGGTGGTCGTCGTCGGCCTGGACCTCGAAACGCAGGAAGTCCCCGAGGTCGAGCCGGCCGGCTTCCTGGAGGCAATCGAGCACGGCAGACGGTGAGCCCGTCATCCGGAGGTCTACATCCTTCGTCGTGCGAGCGCGGGCGAGCCGCATCTCGAGCACGAGGCCGCCCTTCAGGATGACGGAGTCCCCGGCGATCCGCTCGAGGCGGGCCAGGAAGCGATCGAAGACGAGGAGCTGCCGGCGGCGGGCAAAGTCGGCGCCGGAAGCGGACGAAGACCGAAGCCGCTGCTCCAGAGCCTGTTTGAAGGCAAGCGGCGTCGGATACTGGCGAACGGTCATCCTCGCCGCGCCTCGAGCTTGCCGTTCAGCTCAGCCCGGAGCCCAGCTTCATCGGTCGCCGTGATTAGACCCCGGCGCCGAGCTTGGAGGATTGCCTGCTCGACGAAGCCCGGGGCGAGGTCCGCCGCCAGGCAGTCGCGAAGCGTCCGGAGCGGCGCCGTGACGGGCACGGCGCCAAAGAAGTAGCGTTCCTCCTCTTCGATGTCGTCGAAGTGCAGCACCAGCCCCACAGGCACGCGAAGGCGTCGCCGCTGCCACGGTGCCGGCAGCGTCATCTGGACCTTGCCCGGCAGCACGTCCGAGAGGTCGTGGAGCGCCAGGGCGGTTTCGTGGGAGAAGACTCCGACCCGGTCAGCCCAAAGCCACAGCATGACGAGGTCTTCGTGATCCGACGCGGGAAAGTGGACAAGGCGGTAGATCCCTCGCCGGACCCGCGAGACCTTCTTGCCGCCGAGGTAGACAAGGAGCTGCGGCGAGCACCCGGCTTCGGCGGCTTGTCGAGTCGTGAAGTAACCCGCCTGACCTTCGGCCACCCTGTAGAGGTGATCCCAATCGGGGGTTTTGGGTGCTTGCTCTGATTGGGCCATCGGCAATGACCTTAAGCCAGGCTTTAGTTTTGTGCAAGGCGCAAGCGCCACGAGCGGCCGTGTTCTCGTGGAAGCGGAAGTCCTCGATACCCGCCGCCGTCAGAGCGTTCTCGAAGTACGCCCGCGGCCGGTGCCACTCGCCGGGCTTGGGCGCGAAGACGATCTTCGCCGCCGGTTGCTCCTCCCGCCAACGGCGCAGCTCGTCGAGCGCCATGCCGGAGAAGAACAGGGTCTTCGGGCTGTTGTTCTTGCTCCTCGGAATCGCCGCCGTCCCCCGCTCGAGATCGACCGCGGACCAGGGCAGTCCCAACAGCTCGCCAAGCCGGGCGCCCGAGGACAGCGCGGCGAGCACCAGCGGCTTCAACCGCGGGTTCGGGCTTTGCTCGCAGGCGGCGAGCAGGCGCCAGAACTCGTCATCCGTGAGGAGGCGGTCCCGCCCCGGTGGCTCCGCCGGCTTGCGCACGCGGCGAACCGGGTTGTTTTCGAGCCAGCCCAGCTCTTCGACCGCGAACTGAATCACGGCCGACAAGCCCGCCAGGTAACGATTGGTGGAAGCCGGGGACGCCTTCCGACCGGTGGGCGTTTGGCCCTTCAAAAGCGCGTCCCGCTGCTGGCCGATCAGGGCCGCGGTCAGCGCCGAGAGCTTGAGATCCCCGATCCGGTCCCGCCACCAGCGCAGCTCGAACTCCCGGCGCCGCTGGGTGGTCGCGCGGAGGTTCCGATACTCGACCGAGTCTTTGTAGGCGTCGAGCGCTTCGGCCACCGTCCGCTTCGGCGCCTCCTGGACCGGCTGGCCGGCGTCGAACTCGCCTTCCCGCGCCGTCGCCCAGCGGCGGGCCTCCTCCTTGGTCGCGAAGGTCCCCGTCAGCGGCGGATAGCCTGTGCGGCGGACCTGTACCCGCCATTTCGTCCCCTGTCGGGTCGTTCGTTTGCGGATCGTCGCCATGCCGGCAACTGTGACGCGGCTGTGACGCGGAGGCAAATTTCGCCACCACGGCCCTCCATGGCATTCCAGCAAGTTGAATGGTTCCAGCGTTTTGGGTGGCCTGCCCGGAGGGATTCGAACCCCCGACCCGCGGATTAGAAGACGTTCGAACAACTATCTCCAGCATAGTCAGGCTGGCGCAAACACCTGGTTTTACGGCAGTTTGTCCCGGCGTGGCCCACGCTGACTATGCTGGGTTGTGCTGGGCGTTGCCACCAGAGTGCCACCAGGAATCCGCGGACTCTTCCAGCTTGACCATGTCTCTGCGGCATAATGAGAAGCGGCGGGGTAAATCAGCCGAAGCGCTGGAGGCGTCGGAATAGCTCCTCGGCTGAGATGCCCACTTCCCGATCCGCTTCCGTCCAACGCTTCAAGTAGCTCCGTCTCTTCCTTGGCCGAGAGGCGGACGGCGCCCTCACGGGCAATGGCGGCGGCCGGTTCGTTGGACGGCTCGAAGAGCATGACCTCATACTAACAGGCGGGCCAGAACGGGAAGTCGTCCTGGTACACTTAGCCACCATGAAGCTGAACGAGTTGGAACACGAAGTCCTCAAGCAGGCCCCACCGGACCGGGCTCGCTTGGCCGAGGTCCTTCTTCGGAGCCTGGATGACCTTTCCGAGCAAGAGATCGAAACGCTGTGGTTCGATGAGGCCGAGCGCCGCGAACGAGCCTGGGACGCGGGCGAGGTCGAGGGGATTCCGGTCGAGCAGGTCATGCGGGAGCTGAGGGCGATTACCGAGTGACTCGAGCCTTCTCGATCAACGACCAGGCGCGCAGCGAACTCCAAGAAGCCGCCTACTTCTACGGCCTCGAGTCGCCGGCCCTTCGAGTCGCCTTCCTCGATGCCGTCGATGTGGCGCTCAACTACCTCCGCGAGTTTCCAGAGTCGGCGCCGCTCGTCCGCGGCAGAGTCCGGCGGATGCTCCTGCGGCGCTTCCCGTACAGCATCCTCTACACGGTCCGCCCGGGGACGATTCGAGTCCTGGCCGTGATGCACCAGCGTCGGCGGCCTTCGTACTGGTGGGGGCGGGTTTAGTCCTTTACGACTGCATCGCGTATCTCTCTAAGAATCAGTTTTTGTCGCTCGGAGTGCAGAGCGGCCAAGGATCGACGATCCTTACCATCAGAAACCAGTCGTTGGATACCGTCGGCAAGTCGACCGCTTAGATCTTGAACTGAACCGACCAGCGAACTCCGCAGGTCATTCGCCGCGCGACCGAGATCGCGAAATCCTCGTTCAACGGCCTGGCGGGTGCGTCGATGTTCCCAAATGTTGGCGAATCGGAAGTCGGTCAACCCCAAGTTAACAACTCTCGAAAGCTCTCTCACCGTCGGCGCTGGGTTTGGCAACGTGCTCAAATCCACAGGAAACAGGGGGAAGCTATGGCGTCTTCCGCCCAACAAAGAACTGTAGCCCGCACACAGACTCGCGAGCTCTTCAACCGCCGAGTTGAACTCGTCAAGGAGGTCAGCGGCTTCTTCGATGCGATCCCAGAAGGGAGAATATGCATGGCGAGAGTAAGCTTGCTCGGCCCTCCGGATTTGCTCGCCGGCTTTTTGAAGGAGCGGCTGAAGGCCCCTCGAGACTGACAAGGCCTCGCCATACTGGTCCTTCGC
This sequence comes from Thermoanaerobaculia bacterium, assembly GCA_033762835.1. Lineage (GTDB taxonomy): Bacteria > Acidobacteriota > Thermoanaerobaculia > Multivoradales > DATKCC01 > JANRLG01. The sequence continues at coordinate 4,028 of JANRLG010000183.1, read as the reverse complement.
GCGCTGCGTGAGTTCAAGCGCCTCCCTTTCGAGCTTCGCCTTGATCTCCGCCAACTTAGTGCTATCCGCTTCGTGCTTCTGCTCTTGGGCCGACCTCGCTAGAGAGCCTCGACGCAGGGCCGCGAATAAGAACCCGCTCGCTGTCGCTACAGCCGCAAGACCAACCAGTGTCAGAGACGTCTTCCCGGCAGCATCGTCAAGGAGGTTTGTTTGGTTCCCCAAGAACAAAGCTCCGGCTATGAGTGTGACTGTGGCTACAACCGCACAGCCGCATCCCGGGAACCCCGGGTCCAGCAACGGCGTGTTCACTTTCGGGGCTTCGGACGGAAACACCTGCCAGGAAGACCGCCCAGTGGCGAATCTGCTTCTCATTGGCAAGAGCCTCCTCGCGTAGTCACATGATAAAGACCTCCATCACACTATCACAGAGAAATGGGCAGCTTAGGCTTCTCGGGACTGCTCCCCTGCCGGTCATCGCGGCGGTTGCGAGTGCTTCGGTTAGTGCTCGACTCTTGATCGGGATGTCGCGGCCGGGCGAAGCCCCCAGCTTTGAGCCCGAAGGGCGAAAAGGCCGAGCGCCTGGGGATGGCCTGCGCGCAGCGCGGGTCAGACCTAGGCATTGCTCGCTGTCCTGAGCCCGGTCGGTTCGCTGTCGTTGGGAGGATTCCGCGCGGATCGCTTCCGGGTGGGGGAAGCGGTGGCGGTAGGAAGATCATGCCCGAAGCGGGTTTCCGGTGCAACTCGGGGAGGGCTGCCACCCGCCACCCACCCGAAGAACTTCTGGGTAGGTCGGCGATCGCCCATGCCGCCGTTCACCGCGCGCCACCCCGGGAGCGGGATCGACTTCGGCACCGCTCGTGGAGCCCGGAGGAAGAGCTGGGCGGGCAGCGGGGGCGACCTCTCCCGCTCGGCCGACTCACTGGCGCCGACGACCGACCGGTGTACGCCCCGCCGGGGGTGCTCTGTCGGAAAGACGGGCGCCGGCCGGTGACTTCGACGGCTCGTCTTCTCTCGGAAGCGGCGCCGGAGTTGCGGCGGAAACCGGCTTCGGGCATGATGTTCCCGCCCTGACTTCCTCCCTCACCGGAGGCTGATCCGCGGCGGAACCTCCCTCCCACCATCGAAGAGTCCGGTCAGAGGACAGCGAGCATGCCTGGGTGTCACCCGCCGGCCTTGCGGCCGTCGGCTGAACCCAGGCGCTCGGCCTTTTCGCCCTTCGGGCTCAAAGGCGGCTGCCCCCCTGAACCCGAGCATTCTCGATGGAGAGGTGTGTACTGCGCGCCACGAGCCGGCGCGCAGAATCCCCGATAGAACATCGGAGCACATGTGGCGAGAGGCCTACTCTTCAGGGCGGAGTGCTGCCTGGATTATGTTTGCATAGTGACCTACGTTGTTCATTTCGCCGCTGAGATGGTTGGCGAAGTTGCCTCCGAGCGTGGCCGCCCGAATGATCTCAAGAGCTGCCTCAACCGCAAGCCTCCGGTTGTGAGCCTTGATGTCAGGCTTCGCGTCAGGCTTGTGATCGTAGAGACGGATCGGATGCGGCGCGTTGGTTGAGACGGTTTCAGACATCGGGTTCCTCTACTGCAAGAGTTCGCTGGTATGGAATCGGATTACAGGCGTGTCCGTACCGGTTACGGCGCCAGTCCTTCAGATCGCTTGTTCACAGCAATTCGCTCATTTCTTACTACAGTGCGCTGATCATAGCAGGTCTTAGCCCGACGGGTCCCCGTACGGTGACCGAGTCCGGGCTGGCCTGGGAGCTGGCTAAATTCCTCGGGCGCCTTTGCTGGGCAGCTAGATCGGGACCTGTCCTAGCTTCGATCGGCTCAGTTCCACTCTGAAGAGCGCCCACGGCGGGGGGTACTTCGGCCGGTCATCGGCGCCAGTGAGCCGGCAGGGCGGGAGAGGTCGCCCCCGCTGCCCGCCCAGCTCTTCCTCCGGGCTCCACGGTCCCTGCCGAAGTCGATCCCGCCCCCGGGGTGGCACGCGGTGAACAGCGGCAAGGGCGGTCGCCGACCTACCCAGTCGGTTTTCGGGTGGGTGGGGGGGCGAGCCGTCGGGCCTGGCTGGCCTTCTGTTGAACGCACTTCTCCCCCTGCTCTGTCCCGTTTGTCCCGCCCTGGCCCACCGTGTCCCACCTGACTTGCTTTGCCCTCGGCGCTCGTTGCAGCGTCTCCGGAACTGGAGTTCTCGGAGTCCGCCATGCGCCGCTTCAGCTTTCCCCCGCCCTCCTCGCCCGAGACCAGCTCGGCGCCGGTTCCAGACCTGAACACCTTCCTCGGCCGGCTGGACGCGCGCCTTGATGAGCTGGAAACCCGCCTGCGGTCGATCGAGGAGGAACGGCCGAGGGATCGACCTCGGTACGCGAGCCCGGATGAGCTGGCGCGGGAGTTTGGGATCAACGATCAGACGCTCCGCGGCTGGTTGTTCTCCCGGGCCGAGAACGGCCTGGATGCCCTGGTGGTTACCCAGGGCCGGCGGCTCTATCTCGACCGGGAAGCGTTCGCGCGGTGGTTTGCCAGGGGAGAGGGTCGCCCGCGGCGGCGGACGACAGGAAGGAAGAACACGGGGCGGACCGATAGCCCGCCCCAGGAAGGCTATTAGGTGGCGTCTCAATCGACGTCGTCGAGGATCAGCCGGCCCAACGCTTCGGCCTGCTCGGCCCAACGCTCGGCGCGTTCGCATCGCCGCGTGGACTCTTCATCCAACCCGCTCTCGAACCGCTCTTCGGCCTTGCTGCGCAGGTAGGCGGCGATCAGGAGAAGGTCTTGCCCGGCGGCGCGGAACTCCTCGTCCATCGCGTCGCAATCGTCGTCGGTGCCGAACTGGTTCAACTCGTAGATCCACGTCTGAAGGATCTCCCCAAGACGGATGACAGCGGCCAGGTCCTTCGGGTCGCGGAAGCGCCAGGCGAACGTCCGGCGTAGGAAGTGGTCTCGTTCTTGGAAGTCACTAGAATCGGTCTGGCTGCTCATGGTGCTCAGTTCTCCATGGGTGGCTAGGCTCGGCGGGAAGTGCCTGCTTCTCGTCGGGCCGCTTCTTGGTTTCCGAGGTCTCCCCCGGGCTTCGGATCGTCGCCGCTCTCCCGGCGGCGTGGGTTCCCTCCTTCCTCTCTGTCCCTTCTTCAGACGGTCAGCAGCCGGCGCACGAAGCGCGGCGCGACTTCGGAACGGTGGACCTTTGCGAGATGCACGTAACGGTCGATCAGCAGAATGCCGCCGTGACCGAGGAACGCCGCCAGCTCGGGGCCGGTGGCGCCGATCATCCCCAGCCAGGTGGCGGCGGTGTGGCGGAGGTCATGGAAATGGAAGTCGCCGAGGTCGGCCTTCCGCGTCGCCGCTTCCCACGCCTTCCGGGGGAACTGCGGCTCGGCCGGGCCGGGGCCGAACACCCAGGGCGACGAACCGCGCGGGAGCTGGCGCAGCGCCTCCAGTCCCTCGCCCGAGACGAACGCCACCCGCTCGCGGCCAGCCTTGGTTTCGGGCAGAAAGAGGGTTCCCCGTTCCAGGTTCACTTCGTCCCAGCGCAGGGCGAGCAACTCACTCCGGCGCAGGCCGGACGACAGCGCCACCTTGACCAGCGCTTCGAGCCGGTGGCGTGGGTACGCCTGACACTCCGGAATCAGCCGCTCGAACTGCTCGTCACCAAGGAACTGGACTCGGACACGCGGTTCCTTGCATCGGTTGGTCGCGCGGACCGGGTTCGTCTGGAGCCAGCCGCGCTCGACTCCGACCGACAGCACGGCCGAGAGCGCCGCGAGGTGACGGTTCACCGTCGCCGGGCCGCGGGTGCCCTTCCTCATTTCATCCCGACGACCGGCCACGAAGGCCGGCGTCAGGTGCGAAAGTCGCAGATCGCCGAGCGCGGCGCGGAGCTCGTTGATTTCGTTCGTCCGGGTGCGCCGGGTCGTGGGCCGAAGGCCGAGGAACCGCGGCGAACCGAGGTAGACCTCGATCAGCTCGCCGAGCGTCCGGCGGTCGGCCTCGAACACGAACTGACCGAGCCGAACCTGCCGCTCGACCTCC
>JANRLG010000182.1:0-2602 GCA_033762835.1 Thermoanaerobaculia bacterium | reverse complement strand
CTGGCATCACGCTCGGGATTCATATCGAGTGACAGAAACACCGTGTCACCGGCGTTCAGGTTGAAGCTGTACCAATCCTGCTCGGTCGCCGCCGCCGGGTCGCGGGTTCCGCTGACCCAGCCGTTGGCCGGCAGCGGATTGGCGGTCGCCGGGGTGTCGTTGGCCTCGACCTCGGGCGTCGGGCTGCCGCTCTGGAGGCGGAAGTGCAGCTCGTAGGGCCGCTCGGAGGTGGTGCCGGCGGTGAAGTCGTTGACGCGCAGGAAATAGGTGCCGGTCGAAGGAATCGTGGCCCCGGCGATCGTTGGTGACAACGCGGCGAAGCTACCGTTGTCGTCGTCGAACTCGATGGTCGTAGTGCCATCGGACGCGAGCAGTGTGAGCTGGCCGTCCGTGCTGTTGCCGGCCGCGCCGCTGGTCATCACCGCGGCGTAGACGCGGTCCCCAGCGGTCGCCGTGAAGCTGTAAAAATCGATGTCACCGTTCGGCCATAGGGGGGCGCGCACGACCAAGTTGCTGCCGCCGAGCGGCGACGCGGTGGCCGTCGTGCCGTTCGGCTCGACTTCGCCGCCGTAACCCTGCCCAAAGGGAATCCGCGGCGGGGCCAGCGGCGCGAAGGGCGCATTGGGCGCGGCGGGCCGGGCGGGCACGGCTCCCTTTACCTCCGCGGGAAGGTCCGGCGAAACGGTCACCAGGCCGCCGGGCAAGGGACCCTGCGCCAGAGCAGGCAGAACGAGTAGAGCAAAAGCCAGCGTGATCGCAAGCCCCTGACGGAATCGCATGACGGTCTCCTCGCGGACGAGCTCAATGGACAGATTCTCGCGAGTGTACTTCCGAACGCAGGACGGTGTCGAGACCGCCCGCGAGAGCAAAGAAAAGGCCCCCACCCCGCCGGGGTGAGGGCCGTTCGGAAGGCCGGAAAGGCGCCGGGTCAGCCGCGGCGGCGGATCACGCCGAAGCCGAGGCCCGCGAGCATCAGGGCCAGGAACATCAGGCCGTACTCGCCGAGGGTCGGAATCTCGAGAACGTTGATGCCGCCGACCACGATGTCCGTCGGGTCCGTCTCGTCGCCCGTGCCCGGATCATCGGTTTCGCGAATCTGTTCGTTGGTGCCGTCGCCGTCCATGTCGTAGCGGAACGTGCCCTGGTTGCTGAGCGTCAGGCCCTCGGTACCGGCATCGATGGTGGCGTCGATGGTGATCGTCACCGAGCCGTTCCCCGGAATGGTGCCGTTCCAGGTCACGGTGTTGCCGGCCGTCGCCGCGGTCCCGGAGGTCGCCGAGGCGCCGGTCAGCGTGAGGCCCACCGGCAAGATGTCGGTGAACTCGTCCCCGGTGTTGTCCGGCTGCGGCGTCTGGCCGGTGTTGGACAGGACGATCGTGTAGGTGACCGCGCCGCCGGCTTCGAAGGTGCCGGTTGCCGACTTCGTGCCGACGATGACGGTCGGCGTTCCGACGGTCGTCGTGTCCGTGGCCGAGTTGTTGGCGCCGTTGGGATCGGTCACGGAGGAGGTCGCCGTGGCGGTATTGCTCAGAATGCCGCTGAAGGCGCCCGAAATGGTACCGATGGCCGTGTAGGTCACCGAGCCACCAGCGGGCAAGTTGGCGGTGTCGGCAATGTTGCCGGAGCCGTTCGCCGTGCAAGTGCCGCCGCCGGCGCCCGCGCAGTTCCAGATGACTCCGGTGAATTCCGCCGGGAAGGTATCCGCGACCGACACGGACGGGTCGTTCGACGGCCCGGCGTTGGCGACCACGATCGTGTAGGCCGAGCCCTGTCCAGGGCTAGCGTTGGTGAGGCCGTCCGTCTTGGTCACCGAAATGTCGGCCTCGGGCGCCAGGGTGTCCGTATCCGTGGCCGAGTTGTTGCCCGGAATGGGGTCCGGCAGCGCATGCGTCACGGTCGCCGTGTTCGCCAGGTTGCCGGTGGCCGAAGCCGCGATGGTGCAGGTGGCCGTGTAGGTCGCGGTACCGCCCGAAGGCAGGTTCACCGTATCGTTGATGTTGCCCGCGCCGTTGGCCGCGCAGGTGCCGCCGCCGGCGCCCACGCAGGTCCAGGTGCAAGCCGACAGGGTGCCCGGGAAGGTATCCGCCACGGTGCCGCCCGTGATCATGCTGGGGCCGGCATTCGAGGCCACGATCGTGTAGGTCACGGTGGTGCCGGGCACCTCGCTGGGCACGCCGTCGGTCTTGGTGATCGAGGCGTCGGCCGAGGGGCACTCGCAGGTGTCGATGTCGAGTGACCAGTTGTTCAGGTTGCCGCCGTCGCCCGCGAGGTCGTCGGAGATGGTCAGCGTCCAGGTGCCGTTCGGATCTTCACCCAGGAAGGCGCCGAGGGCTTCTTCCGGCACGAGCGGCGAAGCCAGGGTCAGGTTGACGTAGGCGTGGTCCGTGACGATGCCGCTGTTGGTGGTGTAGGGCACCTGGCCGGCCGGGTTGGCGTCGTCATCCCACACCGTGCCGTTCCACACGTCGTCGTTACCGGCGCCGTTGTCGGTCGTCAGGGTGACGATCGTGCCGGCTGGCGACTGGAGGGTGATGTCCAGGTAGGCGGAGAAGGTGTGCTGCAGTACGGTCGTCAGGTTGAGGTCGCAGATCGACGTGCCGGC
>JANRLG010000181.1:0-29527 GCA_033762835.1 Thermoanaerobaculia bacterium | reverse complement strand
GGTGCATCTCTTCAAGCTGCCAATTGAGGACCGTCAACGCAAACAGACTGTCAGTCTAGCTGTTTACGGGGTTCTCGTTTCCGCCTCCGACCCCGGTCCCGAGGTGTTGGCGGGCTACGATCGCCTTTTCCGCGAGACCTTCAGGAGAGCGACTCGCCCGGTCGCTGGGAAGTCCGTGCCGCTGTTCGAGGGACAGGAGTACCTCAAGCTCAAGGATCTCAACATCGATACCATATCCCTACGCTTCGAGCCCAACCTCTCCGTCCGCGTCAGTCCCCGCTCCCTCTTCCAAGAACGTCAAGACTTGGACTTACAGTTGCGAGGAGAGATCCGCAGCAACCTCACCCACCACACGGTGATCGCCGGAACCTACCTGCTCGAAGCGAAGGGACCTTTTCGGCCTGACGAAGCGACTCGACGAGAATTTGGCGTCGGGAGCATTCCTGGTTCTCAATTCAGGGATGCACGACGAGCACTCCAGAAACCGATCGCCCCAGCAGGACTCTTGGCCTTTGATGAAGAACTTCCCTCGATCGAGCCGATTTCCCTCCGGACTACTGGCCTTGTGGGCTGGCTGAAGTCCGCACTCTCGGGTCTTCGTGCGCGGTATACCGGTACTGTGAAATTGAGCTTCAGTAATGTCCGCGTGAAGTTTGAGCGCGAGCGGCTCAATGGCGTCTTTGGCAGTGAAAAAGCCGCCGAAGTCTTCCAGTTCAAAGACGAGGAAAAGATCGAGGCCTCCCCTGTTCAGGACGAGATCACCTTTCAACTCGAAACTTCCCCGATTCGAGGGGCGCTGCTGTTTGTTGTGCTTGCGCCGTTGGCGATCCTGGCTTTCCTGGTCGGCCGGCTCTTCTTGACTCAGGACTTCTACCGCGTTCAGGTTGACCAAGAGGAAAAGACGGTCGGACTGCGGCGGCTTCGTAAGGTCCCGGTCGAACATGAGCTCCAACCGTTGGGTCGACTGTGTCGTCCGCTCCGTGGTGTGGCCGTGTTCCGTCCGGTCGCGGGAGTGCCGGGCGTTGAAGTCGTACCAGATGGGATTGATGGCCGATTCGTCGCCCGACTGATGGGTCGCGGCTCAGTGATCATCGCGATCATCCCACTCCACGGTTCCCACGGGCCAGCGGGTGGCACTCCTGGAACAACCAGGCTCCGCCCAGGGGCTGGAGCTCTCTCTAGTTCAGCCGCCAGCGGAACACCGGCAGCACCCTCCAGTACAGCAGCTCCACCAAGCTCGCTGCCGCCACCGACCCTCGGTCGTCCGAAATGACCACTCACACCAGCCAGGAGTCAACCCATGATCACTGCTGAGAAAACGTCCCCAGTTGAATTTCGACTCCGGGTGATCCCGGTTCTGAGCGCCGTCCCGATCTGGCTACTCTCATTGTCTGCCAACGCGCAAGTTCAGACCGGCGAGCCTCCGCCCGTCGGCTTGTTGGGTTGGGGGCTCTGGATACTCGGCTTTGTTGTGATCTGGGGTCTTTTCTACCTGGGTCTCTACCGGCTCCTACTTCGGCACTTTCACCCCCGATACAGCGAGAGCCTGTTCTGGCCCATCTTGCTGATTTTCGTGACCACCTGGTTACATCTCGGCTCACTACTTGTTCTCGGTGGGCGTTTCTACCTCTGGGGAGGATGGCCTACCGCCGTTGTCGCCGGGGCTCTGGCCTTCCTTTGGTTGGTGCTCGTCACCTTGCGGCGTGCCTGACGGTCTGCTTACTACGATCTTCTTCGCATTCGGTTTGGAGGAAATCATGAGTCTCGAGCTACTTCTTCAAGCCACTCGGTCTGCCAAGACCGAAGAGTCCAAAAAGGCGAGCCCCACGCTTCTGATTGGCCTCGGCGGCACCGGCAAAGAGGTCCTGCTACGCCTAAGGCGGCTGCTCGTTGAGCGCTACGGAAACTTGAACCAATTACCATTCCTCCAGTTCCTTCATCTCGATACCGACTCGACGATGAACGCCATCGAGCAGTATGACCTCAAGGCAAGCGACGATCCCCTCTTTCCGAAGGTGAGCTTCAGTTCAGCCGAGCGGATCGACCTGACGATTGAAGGGGGTACCGGCAAGTACGTCGAGCACATCGACGCCTACCCCCACATCAAGAGGTGGTTTCGAACCGACGGCAAGATCGCCAAGCTCGGGAACCTAGGCGAGGGCGCAGGGCAGGTTCGGATCGCCAGCCGCCTGGGCCTGTACCACTCCTCGAACTTCAACAGTCTCAGCCATCAGCTCGAGCGTGCTCACGCGAGCCTTAAAGACACTGCCAATCTGCAACGCGCTCAACAGCGGGGTTTCGACTTGGATGCCACCCGCATCAACGTCTACGTCATCGCCTCGCTCGCCGGCGGCACCGGAGGCGGCGTGTTCCTCGACATAGGCTTCCTGTTGCAGCGCTACTTCCCAAGCGATGACCGAATGGCCATTCTCCTACTGCCGGGCTTCTTCAGCGGCCACGCCGGCGGCGAAGGACGCATGAGGGCAAACGGCTACGCAGCGCTGATGGAGCTCAATCACTACTCGTTCGGCAACCGCTTTCACGCCAACTGGGACGGAAAGAACGCAGAGATTCTACCCCCGCCTCCGTTCTCGTCTACGTACCTGATCGACAATCGCAATGAGGCCGGCCTCTTCATCGGTTCCTCGGGCAAGGAGACCGACGCCTACAGAATGTGCGCCGAGTTTCTCTTCCAGGATTTTGCTCTCAGCAGCTTCGCGGGTACCAAGCGAGCCACGCGCATCAATCTCGTCAACTTCAGCCTCGATGTCTACACTCACAACTTCCTCAACGACGCGCTGGGAAAGGAAGACTCTTCAAATCGCAAAGCCGTGGTGGGTGACACGTACCCCACTCGTTTTGGCTCCTTCGGCCTTGCCTCGATCGCTTTCCCAACGGATCGCGTTCACAATGCCTGCGCCTGTCGCCTTGCTCGCTCGATCCTCGAGTTCTGGGAGAAGACGCTTCTGGCGGACCCACGGGAAGCGCTGTTCACCACGTTCCTCAACCAACCGGAAGTCCGCTTCGTCCAAGGGAGCTTTGAACGGCGAGACGGCGGAGGAATGATCAGCGGCCAGGACGTTGAAGACGCCTTGCTGTGGTACGACCGCGGCGGCAGCAAGACGTTCTTCGATCACATCTGGAGCAAAGTGACGGCATTTCGAGCTGAAATCGAAGCGGCTCCCAAGGGTACAAAGGCGATGGTATTGGCTGCGGGCCTCGAGCGCCTCGAGCAGGATCTGTCTAAGGAAGACTCACAGAACCCTGAGGAATGGGGAAATTGGGTTCGAACGATCGAAGAGAACTGCCGCATTTACATCGACCAACTGCGCCGGGGTATCACTCAGAAAATGGAAGAGGTAGCCAACGACCCGCGGCGTGGAGTTGCCTACGCTCTATCACTGTTGCGCGAGCTGAAGTCTCTCCTCGGTCATGAGAACTATCGGTACTCCCACTATTTCGCCGCCAGTGTTAATTCCTGGGTTGGACAGACTCAAATCTACCAGGGCGCCATCGCTCAGATCCGCACTGATGTCGCCGCCCACGAACGTCGCTCGGTCATCATGTGGAAGCCGAATCTTGCCTACGACATACACCAGTTGGTGGCTGATGACAAGAGCGAAGAACACCTCGGAGCGCTATACCACTACTTAGCTTCGCGGATAATGAGGCAAGTCATGAGGAGGGGAGTACGAGTCTGCGAGGCCGTTGACGAGTTGCTGGGCAAGGACTCCTCCACAGGCAAGGGACTCATAGGCAGGTACTACCAGTTGTTGGTCAATTTCCAGCAGCTCAAAGACCATCTGGTCGTGGTGGAGCGTTACTTCACGACATCGGTTCCTTCCGAGCTGACGATCAGCCTCTACGAACCCGGCGACGTCGATCGCTGGTACCGCATCTGGTTGGGAAAACACGAGCAGGAACAAGAGGTTCTCCGCGTCTTGGGCAACGAGCTTCTTACCGCGGTTTTCAAGGCCGACTCCGTGACCGCAGCGCTTCACACCATGCTTCACATGCCGAAGGACCAGGTGGAAGAAGCCATGCTGGCCCACTGCAAGCAGTATTTCTCCGGCAAAGACGAACAGCCGGATGCGCTCGAGTTGCTCTTCGACACCGACCGCCTCAGCACTTCAGCGCGCGAAGAGAAGATCGGTCTCGCGTATCGATTGGGGAAAGTCTGGTTGGCCCGACCCGAGCGAGGGATCGATCACGTTCCGTTGCGATCCGTCACCGCAGACCAACGCCCCTGCCTAATTGGTGTCGATCAGACCGATACCCGGAGATTCCAAGAACTGGAGCAGTTGATCCGAACCCGAATTCAGGGCCCCAGTGACTCGCGTGCCAGCTTCCGTAGCCTCGGGCGCACCAACCGCGGAATGATCGTGTTCTACAACGAGCTCGCTGGAGTACCGGCTTTTTACCCGAGTTCCGTGATGGCACCCGCCGGCCTCAAGGAGGCCTACGAGCGCTTCGAGGAGAAGGATGAACTCCACATCGACAAGAACCGCTTCCAGTTCGGGGAAGTCCTGCCTAAACGCAACGACGAAGTCGACGCCTACGTCGATGCTCTCCGGGCGTTCCTTCTGGCGAGGCTTCTCGGCTTGCTCGATGTGGCAGAGAAGTCTGTCGGCGGAAGCGAACAACCGCTCTTCATCTACAGCTACAACCGTCCCGCGGGCCACCAAAGCAACGAAGAGCGGCTCGGAGATGAGGCCCGGGCGATCGATCAGCTGTACAGGGATCGCAGGGCTCCTCACGAAACCGATCGGCGACACCTGCTGGACCAGGTCGAGGAGACCCTCCAGATCCTCGCTCAGCTCGGTCATTTGGACATTTACGCACTCCTGATCGAGTTCTACAAGAAGATCGTCTATCCACCCCACGAGGGCCAGGTCAAAGAGGTCGACGTCACCTTGGTCGAATACTCCCCCGCCTATGCCGTTCTCGACCGCGCTGAAGCTCAAATTGCGCGCTTGCTGCCTGGTAGCAAGGAGGTTGAACAGTTCAAGTTCGCCTTTGAGCAGCGACGCGGCAAACCGGCTAGCCAGGCTCTGCAGTACGGAGAGTACCTCGAAATCCTACGTCCCTTTACGAAGCCAGCCGGCAAAGTCGTGGTTCGAGGCACCAGCGCCATCGGCGTTGTCCGAACCGTCTTGCTTGAAGTGCGTGCGCTCGATCTTGCCAAGATAGACACCCGCCCCAAGACTTCACCGCCAAGGCAGGTAGCGAAGCAGCAGACAACCGAGGCGAGTCCCCATGTCTACCCGAATCGGCCTTGCACTCATTGCGGTCACGAGATTCAGGCCCCTGCGCTTCGTTGCCCTCATTGTAAGACCCAGACCGCGCAGTACCACGCGACCTGTGAGTTCTGTGGCCAGGACAAGGTGCCCGACGACCTTTTGGCCTGCTGGCAATGTGGCAAACCGATGCCCGGAAAGGAGGAACGCATCACCTGTCCTGGGTGTTTCTCCTACTCCGGCTATCGTCGAGAGTTTCCTTGTCCGAGATGCCAGTATGACTTTCACGAAGGGACACCCGAAGAGGCTAGCGCGCCTGAACCCCCAAGCGGCCCCTTCGAAGAGAATTCTGGGCCTAGCGAAGAACCGAGTCACACAGAGAACGGTGACCCTGGACTAGGAGATCTCGTCCTCTGCACCAACTGCTGGGAGCGCGTCCAACCCGGTCCAAAATGCAGCGAGTGCGGCAGCCCGCTCAACTGAGAACTAGATTCACCGACATTGGGAGGTCCTTAACAATGGCAACTAAGAAGCCCGCGTGGCTCATGTTCATGCTGCTTTCCCTCGGGGTGATCGGCGTCGCCCTGAATCTGTTGGTGTTGCTGGACATACCGATACTTCGACCACCGAGTTCCTCGGATTACCCTCCCTCGGGTGGCCCCGTCCTTGATGACCCGTCGCTTCGAGAGGCCGTTTACCTGGTGAAAGTTGCCAGCTGCAGCGGCACCGAGGTTCACCAAGGAACCGCATTCGCCGTGACGGCCGAATACCTCATCACGTGCGCCCATGTCGTCAGCGAAGCCCAAAAATGTGGAGCTCCGATTCGCGTCGTTGACTTCACGGGAGTGGATCAGACGGCGGACCTAGGAGGCTACGCCGAGGGCACTGACCTAGCGCTGCTCAGTATCCATGGCTCAGCCAAGTCCGTCCTACCGCTCGCGGACTCCACTCTCTTCGAAAGCTCGGACAAGGTTCTGCGTGTTTTCACCGTGGGCTACCCCCTGGTCGGAGCCGCTTCAACAGAGGAACGTTCCTCGATCTCGAGCGTCGGCGTGATCTCACAGTACGAAAGGGCGAACAATCGCTTCATCACCTCCGGCCTGAACGTCAACCCTGGCAACAGCGGTGGACCGGTCATCTTCGAAGACGTAAAGCTCGTGCTGGGAGTTGCATCGGCCAAGCTCAGCTCAGACGTTGGAGATGGCATCGCCTATGTAATTACCAGCGAGAGCGTCCGTGCGTTTTTCCTGGAGACTACTGGGCAGGCTCTTGAATGAACAGGCAACCATGGCCGGCGAGACTTGGTTTAGGGGCGGCGGGACTCGAGTAACCGAATCGCGGCAAGGTACTGTTGACGCTCGGCCTCGGACTGGGACCGAGCTCTAAGCTCCTCGAGCCGCCTGATTGTGGGGTTAGCTGCTTCTGGCATTCCCAGCAGGACTTCGAAGGCAGTGGCTCGAAGGAGAAGACGAGGACTCTCGAGACCATCGAGCAGAGCAGGCAGAGCGACCGGACCAATCTCCTTCAACGTGTCCGATAGGACTTCGCGGACAATCCCAGACTTCACGCCCATTCCAGCGGCGCCGAGTAAAGCCTGCCACTGACCCAAAAATTCCAGTAAATTAGGACTTTCATTCCAGCCTCGCTTTGAGACATCGCGAATCTGAAACTCCATTCCCTCTGACTCAAGAGCCAGCTGCCGAACGACGTGAGGGACCGCAGGGCCGCCAATTCGGACCAGGCAAGCGGAGGCTACATCGAAGAAGGGGGTCCTCCACGGAGATTTTCCGAGAAGCCCCATCCAAACATCTGTGAAGTCCCCACTGGTGGCCCTTTCCAGTATCTCCGAAGAAAGCCGCTCAGCTTCTTCGTGGATCGCTCGCACCAGCTCCCGAGCCGCTTCGTCACCATAGAGCACCAACTCTTCAGCAGCGTGGCGGCGCTCTGTCGCATCTTCACCCTTGAGCACGAGCGTCAAATAATTGATCCGCGCCCTGTTTGGGGGCAATTTTCCGGGAGCCTCCTTCACTGTAGCCATGACAAGACCTGCCAGTGCTAGCAAGAAGGCCAGGATCATGGAAAGGCGAAGAAAGCGGTATGTCGATGCCTCGGTTAGCCTGGACAGCCTGGCCTTCTTGATGGCCAGAGAAGCGACCCAAAGGAAGATGCCTAGTCCAAATGCTGCGATACTCCAAACTCCCCAGACACTCCCCAGAATCTTGATTATTGCCTGAAAAAAGCTCAAAGCCCCTCCTTGGCCTCACTGATCCCGCGACCGGTCAACCCGCCTTAGCGCCCGCTCCAACATTACTTGTGTGAGCCGGTCATTGCTTCCGGTTTTTCAGGTTGTTGATGATATGTCGCAGTCTTATGTCTTGCAAGACGCCACCCGCCCCCGCATCCCTACCGGCAACGGCACGGCCGCCAGCATCATCGGAACCTCCTCCAGCTTCTCCACCTCGAACCGGTAGCGCTTCAACGCCAGGGCAGTGAAGAGGATGAGTTGGGCGGTGCCGAGGGCGGCGCCGAGGCAGGACTTTGGGGCCCAGCCGAAGGGGACGTAGCTGGCGGGGGTGGCGCGGCCGTTGGGGGCTCCGGGGAGCCAGCGGTCGGGGTCGAAGGTGTCGTGGTCGGGCCACAGGGCGGGGTCGTGGTGGATGAAGTAGGGGCTCAGCAGGTAGCGGTCGCCGGGTTCGAGGTGGTGGCCTCCGTGGTCGATGGGGCACCGGACGGGCCGGGTCATGAAGACGGGCGGGCTCCACATGCGAAGGACTTCTTTGACGAAGCGGTGGGCGGTGGGGGCTCGGCGAAGGGGGTCGGCGGCGATCTCGGCGAGGCTGAGCGGAGCCAGTTCTTCGCTCAGACGGACGGCCCAGTCGGGGCGCGAGAGGAGCTCGTAGAGCAGGCTTGCGGCGGAGGCGCCGGGCGGGCCGGCGATGGCGGTGAGGACGGTGGTGACGGCGTCGACGGCGCGGTCGAGTCCGAGCTGGGGAAGGAGATCGACGATCGGATCCGTTAGGTCGTGGCGGCGGGGGCGGCGGCCCTTCCGGCGGCCGCGAAGCTCGCGGCGCACGACGCTGCCGGCGCTCACTTGGATGTAGATCGACCAGAGTTCGGCGAAACGGGACTCGGGCTCGCGCCGGGTGCGGACCAGGCGGGCGAGTTTGAAGTCCTGATCGCGGAGGATCTTGGCGTGGTCTTTGGGGCCGAGGCCATCGATCACGATCGGCAGGAGGCTCCGGGTGATCACCTGCTGGGCGAGCCAGACGAGGTCCACGTTTTCCCCGAGGCGCTCGTCGAGAAGCGCCGCCATGCGGCCGGCAAGGCTTTCGAGCGCAGGACCAGCGGAGAGATCGGCAAGCCGAGAAGAAAGCGCCGAGCGTACGAGCTTCCAGGACACCGGGTCCCCCGGTTTGCCGCGCACGACGTCGAGCAGCTTGTCGGGGAGCGTCAGGTCGGCGAAGTTGAGCGCATTGATGCGTTGGGCGGCCTGGGGGTCGAAGACGGCGAGCTCGCCGTCCGAGGTGCGGAACACCCCACCCTCTTTTGCACGCCGCTCGCGCACCTCGCCCACGAAGTCGACTTCCAGTACCGCCTTGGCCATGGCTCCTCCCGACTGCAGGGTCGCCTTTCCCTGTTCTGGTTGGCGAGGCGTGGGGTGTCGGCGACGCCCCACGCCTCGCGCAGGTCGCTTCAGATGTGGTGATAGAGGTACCAGTTGTACCAACGGTCCTTCTTGCGGATGGACAGCGCGGTCATCAAGGCGCGGGTGATCTTCGCCATGGCTCTTTCACCTCCTTTACTTCGGGTTTCTGAAGCCCTCGGCTCCAGATCGAGGCACCAGATCGAGACGAAACTTGGGCGGGGCAAGCGCGGCGGCGACTTGCGGCCGGGCGTCGGCGGTCACGGTGACCGCGACTTCGTACCGCTGCCGCAGAAGGGTCAGTAGCTCCGCCACGAGGTCGATCTACAACGAGCCGGCGACGCAGGCGTGGGGGCCCCAACCGAAGGGCAGGAACGCCCGCGGATCCGACCCGTCCTCCGAGTCACTCACCCAGCGTTCGGGCCGGAACGCCGTGGGCTCGGGCCAGAACCGCGGATGACGGTGGACGAGGTAAGGGCAGACCACCACCAAGTCGTCGGGCGTCACCCGCTCCCCCATCACTTCGTGGGGATCGCGGGGCCGACGCCCGAGCATCCAGGCCACCGGCCACAAACGCAGGGCCTCGTGCACGACGGCCGCTGCGGGGGCCGCCGTGGGCGGCTGGGTGCCGAGCAAGTAGAGCGACCAGCCGAAGACGAAGCCCACGGAGCCGGCGATGGCGAAAAGGAAGGACAGGAAGACCTCGGCCAAGTCGCGCGGATCCGCCAAGGGCTCGGCACCGGCGACGATCACGTCGAGCAGGTCCACCGGCTCGGCTCGACTGAGGCCGCGGCGGCGGGTGATTTCCCGGCACAACTCCCGCTCGACCCGGCGCCGGAAGAAGGCGTGGCGCAGCGCCGAGTAGCGGTCGCGGGCACCGGCCAAGACGGCTCGCGCGACCACGGCTTCGATCGTTCGGCGCAGAGTCGGAGGCGTCTCGGGCGCCAGCAGGGCGTCCGCCAGATGGTGATACACCAGCCAGTTGCCGGCATCCGGCCACAGGCTCACGGGCGCCAAGGAGGCCACGGCGGATTCGAGCCGAGACGCCCGTGCCTTCAGGTGGTCGCGGAGAAACGGCCGGGACGGCCGGGCGATGCGCACCTGGGCGGCGCGCGGACCGAAGAGACCGCGCCGGGTGAAGAAGAAGTCCGAGTGCTCATGGTATCGCCCGGCCTCGTCGGCCAACACGGCGCGAGCGAGCAGCGGTTCCGCGAGACAGAGCTGCCGGCCGGGCAGCCAGAAGGCATCGCCGCGGGCGGGAAAGGAAGCCTCGAGATAGGCCACCGGATCCCGACGAAACTCCCGGATCGACGTTCGCTCGGCCATTTCCACCTACCCTGACCGGAACGGTTCGACCCGAGCTGGATCGACCTTGATGCATTATACTTATTCTGGATGATGAATGTCACAACCTGTCCGACGCCAAGTCTCTACGGCGAATTCGCCGCCCGTTATGACCTCCATACGCGACCGGAGGACTACCAGGCCGATCAGGACTTCGTGCTCGCGGAGCTGGCAGACCTCGGGACCGGTGCCCGTGTGCTCGATCTCGGTTGCGGCACGGGCGTCCTCCTCGCACGCCTGCGGGAGGCCGGCTTCGAGGCGCGCGGAATCGATGCCGCGCCGGCCATGGTCGAACTGGCCCAGAGGCGACTCGGAGCGGAGTTCGTCTCCGTCGGGCGCATCCAAGACCTCGGCGACACCGCCGCCTACGACGCCCTGGTGTCCCTCGCCCTGCCCTTCAACTACGTCGCCGGGCCGGAGGAGGCCCAGGCAACGCTCGAGCGTTTCCACCGCGCCCTCGTGCCGGGCGGCCGGCTGATTCTCCAGGTCGCCCACGCCGCCAACGCGCCGCCGGTGGTGCTCGAAAACTGGGAAGCTGGACCGGGGGGCGAACGAGACATCCAATTCCTCTGTCGCTTCCGCGCCCTTCCGGGGCCTGTACCGGCGCTGTCGGCCCAGTACGTGTACGTCTGCCGCAGTTTGGCCGAGCTGATGCTCGAGGAGCACCGCCTGGAGGTAGCGGACGTCTATTTCGTCGCCCAGCTCGCCGAAGCTGCCGGCTTCCGGGATTTGGCGATCTTCGACAACGCCCGCCGTGAGCCTCTGAGAGACAGCATGGCGCCGTTCCTCACGGCCCGAGCGTGAGAGGGGGACGGCAGCGTTCCGGGGAGCCGCTCCTGCCCTGGCAATGGAATTCCCTTCTGCTTCTTGCCACGATACGCGCACCTGCCGCACTTTTATAGCTGCGGAAACTCTTCCGCGAACGAACCGTGCGCCCCGCGCGCACCAGGAGCCTCCTCATGACCAAGACCAAGCTCGCCGTTTCCGCTTTGGCCCTTCTCGCCGTGGTCGTGGCTGTCATCGCGTTCTTGCCGACGACGGCCGAGGCCGGCTCCAGTTCGAGTTACGACCCCTCGTTTGTCGTCGAGACCAACGCCAGCTTGCCGAGCTGCGGTACCTACGACGGGCTCGCCTGCACCGTCGGCACGAGGTTCCGCTGCATGAACGCGCCGTTCGAGCCGGGCATGTGCTTCTGCCCGGCGGGCATTTTCCACTGCGGTTGACCCGCTGCGGGGAGCGGCTCCTGGACCGCTCCCCGCTCTTCAGACTCCGCGGCACGCGCGTTAGGATTGCCGCATGTCGCCCCACCCCCTCCTCCGCCACACCCTCGCCACCCTCGCTTACCGTGCCGGCAAGGCCCTGCGCGATGCCCCGGAATCCTTCGCCAACTTTCGACCCGCGCCGGGAAGCCGGTCGCCGATCGAGATCCTCGGCCACATGGGCGATCTCTTCGACTGGGCCTTGACGATTTGTGACGGCCCGGTGACCTGGACCGACTCGCCGCCGTTGCCGTGGGACGACCAGGTGGCGCGCTTCTTCGCGGTGCTCGGCCGGCTCGATGCCCGCTTGGCGGAAGATCGGCCGCTCGATTCTACGCCGGAGAAGATCTTCCAGGGGCCGATCGCCGACGCGTTGCAGCACACCGGCCAGCTGACCTATCTGCGGCGTCTGGCGGGCTGCCCGATCAAGGGCGAAAGTTACTTCCGATCGGACATCGAAGTCGGCCGGGTGGGACTCGAGCAGGCGGCGCCCCGGCGCGAGTTCGACTGAGGACGGCGGAAACATCCGCGAGGAAGTCATCGTCTTGAGCTTGTCCGGGTTCGCACCCGGGGTAAGCTCATGACGATGAAGCATCAACCGAATTCCCTCGAACAACACGCCCAGGCAATCTTCGAAGCGGTCGTGGAGCTCCCCGCCGGGGACCGACCGGACCGGTTGGCACAGCTTTGCGCCGACGATCCAGCCTTGCAAAACGAGGTCGAAGCCCTTCTGGCGCAGGACTTGGCCGGCGACGAGGAACTTTCCGCTCCCGGCTTCGGCGTCGCGTTCCACTCCGCAGATCGCGACGAAACCGGCCGCGCCATCGGCGAACGCTTAGGGCCTTATCGCATTCTGCGGTCCCTGGCGACCGGGGGCATGAGCCAGGTCTTCCTGGCCGAGCGCGACGACGACGCCTTCCACTTGCCGGTGGCGGTCAAGGTGATCCGCCGGGGGCTCGAGGACGCCAGCCATCACCGACGCTTCCGCACCGAGCGGCAAATCCTCGCGTCCCTCGACCACCCCAACATTTCCCGCCTGCTCGACGGTGGCACCACGGCCGAGAACCGGCCTTACCTGGTGATGGAGTACATCGCCGGGGTTCCCCTGCTCGAGTTCTGCGATCAGCGCCGGCTGAACGTCCGCGAGCGGGTGCAGCTCTTCCGCGCGATCTGCGCCCCGGTGCAGTACGCCCACGGACGCCTCGTGGTGCACCGCGACTTGAAGCCGTCGAACATCCTGATCACCGACGCGGGCGTGCCGAAGCTGCTGGACTTCGGCATCGCCAAGCTGCTCGAGCCGGCGTCGTTCTTCCAGGAGCCCCAGGCCACGGCGACCTTCGACCGCTTCCTGACCCCGAGTTACGCCAGCCCCGAGCAGGCCGCGGGCCAGGCTGTCACGGTGGCCAGCGACGTCTACGCCCTGGGCGTCGTGCTCTACGAGTTGCTCTGCGGCCGGCGACCGAACGTCCACCCGGGCGGCGAGGTCGGGCTCTTGGCCGCCCGCGACTGGCGCCTGCCGGACCCGCCGAGTTTCCGGATCAAAGACGCCGAGCCGCAGGGCCGGGAGGCCCTGGCCGGCGCCCGCGGAGCCACACCGCGGGCCCTCGCCCGGCGCCTCCAGGGGGATCTCGACCGCATCGTGCTCAAAGCCCTTCAGCCCCGGCCCGAGTACCGGTACGAGTCGGTCGAAGCCCTGGCCGAGGATCTTCGCCGCCACTTGGACGGCCTACCCGTCTTGGCGCGCCCCGCCCACTGGCGATACCGGACGGGCAAGTTCCTGCGCCGCAACCTGGTGCCGGTGGCGACGGCGGTCGTCGTGATCACCGGCTCGGCAGGCTTCGGATTCGCCAACGTGTGGAAGTCGAAGCGCCTGGCCCAGGAAGTCGCCAGGGCCGAGCAGCAGCGGCAGCGCGCCGAGGAAGTGACGCGGTTTCTCGCCGACACCTTCATCCTGGCCAAACCCACCGCCACCGACGGCAAACCTGTTACGGCGGTTGAGATTCTGCGTAGCGGCGCTGCGCGGGTGGCCGAGGAACTCGCGGATCAGCCTGAAACACAAGCCACCCTAATGCACGTCTTGGGCGACATCCACCTCCACTTGGGCCTTCATGAAGAGGCCCAAGCCCTGATCCGCGGTTCGGTGATCCGCCGCAGGCAGCGACTCGCGGCGGACGACCCGGACCTGCTCGAGAGCCTCGACTCGCTGGCTTTCGTCAAGATCGAACTGGGCCAGCTTCGGCAGGCCCAGCGCTTGGCGGAGTCGGTCCTGGCGCAGCGCCGCGCAGGCCTCGGGGGCCGCCCCCCAGACAAAGCCTTCGCCGAAAGTCTCACGACCCTGGGCTGGCTCTACACCCAGCAGGGCGATCCCGCCGCCCTACCGCTGTTGCGTGAGTCTCTCGGCATTCTCGAGGGCTTGCTCGGCCCGGGCGACATGGACACCGCGGGCGCTCGCAACAACCTGGCCACCGCCCTCGCCTCCCTGGGGCGGAACGTGGAAGCCGAGGCGCAGTTCCGGGAGCTGGTGACGACCCTGCGCAAGGTCCTCGCGGAGGAGAACCCCAACCGCTTCCGCGCCCTGTCGAACTGGGCGAGCGTCCTCGTCGAGCTCGAGCGTTACGAGGAGGCGGAACGCCTCTACCGCGAGGCCCTCGCTCCCGCGCGTCGGGTCTACGGCGACAAGCCGTTGACGGCGAGGATCTTGGACGGTGTCGGCTACTGCTTGCTGCGGCAAGGCCGACTCGAAGCTGCCGAGCCGTTCCTGCGCGAGGCCCTCGCTCTGTACCGGACCGTGCACGGCCCCACCCACCCGGATGTCGCCGCCTCGGAGCTCGAGTTGGCCGAGCTGCTGACCGCCCAGGAGCGCTGCGCCGAAGCGCTGCCACTCGCCGAGGCTGCGTACGCCGTGCGGTCCCAGGTGTACGGCGTGGACCACTGGCGGACCGCCGTGGCCGCCGGCGTGGGGGCGCCGTGCCAAGCCCGGACCGGCGACCTCGCCGTGACCGAACGCCGCCTCCTCGACGGCTACCGTACCCTCTCCGCGCGCCCGGACGTGCCCGCCCGCCACCGCCGAGACTATCTCGCTCGCTTGGAGCGCTTCTTCGCGAACCAAGGGCGGCACGAAGAAGCCGCACGCTTCCGAGCGCAGCTGGAGGCTCGCTGACGATGCCCACCGAGAGGTCCTTCGACCGCGAGACCATCACCGCGTTGCTCGTGGCCTGGGAGCACGGCGATGAACAGGCCCGGAACGGCTTGATCGACGCGTTGTATCCGCACCTGCGGCGGTTGGCGGCCCACCAACTGGCGAGCGGCGGCCGCGACCTGTCCTTGCGGGCGACCGAGCTGGTTCACGAGGCCTATCTGCGCCTGATCGACCAACGCCAGGCCAACTGGAAGAACCGCGGCCACTTCTTCGCCGTTTCGGCGCGCCTCATGCGCCGGCTGATCATCGATCACGCTCGGCACCACCACCGCCAGAAGCGCGGGGGCGGCGCCGTCCACGTCCCGCTCGAGGGCCTCGAACTAATCTCCGTGGCCCCCTCCTCGCGCCTGCTGGCCTTGGACGCTGCCCTCGAACGGCTCGCCGAAATCGACCCTACCTCCGCGCAGCTGGTCGATCTGCGCTACTTCATCGGCCTGTCGATCGACGACGCCGCCAAGGCCCTGGACTTGGGCCGGTCCACCGCAGTGCGCCGCTGGCGGTATGCCAAGGCCTGGCTCGGCCGCGCGCTGGAGGCGGGCGAGCCGGTGGGTCGCTGCTAGGAGATTTTCGCCTCGTGTGGTCCGGTTCTACCGAAGATCGCGCGTCCTGGGCAGGTCGGAGCTGTCTTCCGGCCCCTGGCGAGTCCACGGCGGCTCGCCAGTTTGCCCAGGAGATCCCATGGTTTTCCGACACCCCCGCCTCCGCTCCCCGCTTTTCGCCCTGGTGACCCTCGGCTGCGGGCTGCTCGTCGCCCCCGCGGCGCCCGCGCAAACCACCAAGAGCCTCTTCGAGGAGTACGACCACACGATCAAAGCGGCCCAGACGATCACCGCCTTCGGGCCGGAGCTGTTCGGCGAGGCCGTCAACCTCAAAGACGGCACGACGACCTTCAGCGCCACCGACGTTTCCCTGCGCACCAACAGCGGGCTGCCGGTGGCCATCGTGCGGTCCCTCGGCATCAACAGCCGCGACATCGACCAGTACGTGAACGCGGCGGCGGACGGCGAGCTGCTCGGCAACTGGCAACTCGAGGTTCCCCACCTTTCCGGCATCTACTCCCAGACCACCGGCTGGGTGTCGCGCATGCCCAACCCGCTTCAGCGGTGCAGCGTGACGAGTTGGTCCGCGGCCGGACCGCCCGCCGTGGTCTACGCCGCGTGGAACAAACCCTACTTTCCGGAGGACTACTGGAGCGGCGACCGCGTCAGCATTCCGGGCAAGGGGCAATTCCCTCTGCTCTACCTACCGCCCGACCGGTCTCGGCCAAGCGATGGCCGCACCTACTTCTGGACGACCAAGAGCGACTGGCGGGTGTCCTGCCTGCCGACGATCAAGAACGGCACCGGCGAGGGTTACCTGGTGGTCTTGCCCGACGGTACGCGCTACACGTTCGACTGGTTGTCCTCGCGCAAGGTGGCGTCGCTCAAGGACACCAATTGCACCGTCAACTGGGGCTGCACCGGCGAGACCATCGTGGTCAACCGCCGTGAGTACTTCCTCGCCGCCACCAAGGTCGAAGACCGTTTCGGCAATTGGGTGACCTACACCTACGACCCGGCCAACCCACGCCGCCTGACCGCCATCACGTCGAACGACGGCGTCGCGATCAGCCTCACCTACGGCAGTCACGGCAAGGTCAGCACGATCACCTCCGGCGGCCGCACTTGGTCGTACCAGTACACCAGCGCGGACGGCGGCATCCTGGCGGCGGTGGTCCAGCCGGACGGCAGCCGGTGGACGTACCAGTACGGCGATCTCTACGGCCTGCTGCACTACAACAACCAGAAGATCCTGTGGCTCGACTGCGAGCCCCACGTGCCCGGCCTCGCCACCGCGACGGTGACGATCGGCCACCCCTCCGGAGCCTTGGGCCTGTTCACCTTCAAGAACTCGATGCACGGCACCGACCGCACCCCGGGAGGCTGCTACCAACCCGACCCCGACAAACCGCTTCAGATGCAAATCAGCAAGACGCCGATGGTCTACAAGGCGGCATCGCTGATGTCGAAGCAAATCAGTGGTCCGGGCATCACCCCGCTCACCTGGACCTACGCCTACCAGCCGAGCTGGAGCTGGAACCCCACGGGGTACTCCGATGACTGCACCTGGGCCGGAGCCGACTGCACGAAGACCTCGGCGACCGAGGTCACCGGCCCGGACGGCACGGTGACCCGCTCCGTGTTCGGCAACGACTACTTCCGCACCGCGGGCCAGCTCCAAAGCGTCGAAGTGCGGAGCGGCGGCACGACCGTCCAGACGACGACCTACGCCTACCTGCCGGACGCCGTCGGCCAGATCTTTCCCGACCGTCTCGGGTGGGACCCGAACGGCCGCAGCAACCGGCTCGAAACCGAGAAGCTGCGCCCCCAGCGCCTCACCACGATCACTCGCGACGGCGCCAGCTTCCACTCGGAGGTCGAGCTCTGCGGCGCCGGCACCTACTGCTTCGATACCTTCGCCCGGGCGACCAAGATCCGCAAGCACAGCTCCCTCGGTTTTTCGAAGACCGAGGAAACGACGTACCAAGACTTCCTAGGACCCTGGGTCCTCGGCCAGACGGCCACGACCGTCGTGAACGGCATTCAAGTTTCGCGGACCGACTACCATGCGACCACCGCGTTACCGACCGCCAACTACCAGTTCGCCAAGCAGGTCGAAAGCCTTCAGCACAACGCCGACGGCACTCTGCGCTCGATCACCGACGGCAACGGGCAGGTGACCACGGTGTCCGACTGGAAGCGCGGTATCCCGCGGCTGATCCAGTACCCGGCGACACCGGAAGCCCCGACCGGCGCGACGGAATCCGCCGTGGTCGACGACCGCGGCTGGATCACCGCCGTGACCGACGAAAACGGCTACACGACGACCTACGGCTACGACGTCATGGGCCGCCTGGCGAGCATCGATCCTCCGAGCGGGGACACGGTGGCTTGGCAGCGGACGACGATCGCCTTCGAGCTCGTGCCCTTCGCCGAGCACGGCCTTTCAGCCGGTCACTGGCGCGCCGTTCGACGTCAAGGTCCCAACGCCCACACCAACACCTACTACGACGCTCTGTGGCGCCCGGTGCTCGAGGAGCGGCTCGACGCCACCAACATCGCCGGCACCCTTACCCAGGTGGTCAAACGTTACGACAGCAGCGGTCGCTTGGCTTTCCAGTCCTACCCGACTCGGAATGTCGGCGATTTCGGCGCCGTGACCCAGGGAGTGCGCACCTTCTATGACGCCCTCGACCGCCCGGTTAGGGTCGAGCAAGACAGCGAGCTCGGCGTCCTCAGCACCACGACAGCCTACCTTCCGGGTTTCCAAACCCGCGTCACCAATCCCCGTGGCTTCCCGACGACGACCAGCTTCCTGGCCTGGGACCAGCCCAGCTATGACCTGCCGATCCAAAGCCTTCAGCCCGAGGACAAGCGCATCGACATCGACCGTCACCCGCACCTCGGGCGCCCGACGGCCCTGACCCAACGAAACGGTAGCGGTGGCCTCGCGGTCACCCGCCGTTACGTTTACGACGGCCACGGCCAACTGTGCAAAACGATCGAGCCCGAAACCGGCGCCACGGTGACCGGCTACGACGGCGCCAACAACCCGACGTGGACCGCCTCGGGCTTGACCGGCGGGGACTATGCCAATGCTGCGGATTGCAGCCACCTGGCCGCCTGGAGCTCCGGCCGTCGCAGCGATCGCAGCTACGATGGCCGCAACCGCCTGCGCACCCTGCGCTTCCCGAACGGCGTCGGCGATCTGGCCTGGACCTATGAGAAAGACGGCCTCCCCGCCAGCGTGACCGCCTACAACGGCAGCGGCAACACGACCCCGGTGATCACCACCTACTCCTACAACCGCCGCCGGCTGCTGACCCACGAGACCCTCGGCCAGCCCGGTTGGTACACCTGGTCGATCGGCTACAGCTACGATCCGAACGGCCACCTCGCCACTCTCACCTACCCGACCGGTCTGACCCTCGACTACGCCCCGAACGCCCTCGGGCAAGCGACCCGAGCCGGCAGTTACGCGACCGGCGTCACCTACCACCCGAACGGGGCCATCGCGTCCTTCACCTACGGCAACGGCCTCGTCCACACCATGGCCCAGAATGCGCGCCAGCTGCCCTTCGAGGTGCAGTCGAGCGGTGGCGTCCTCTACGACCAATACGGCTACGACCCGAACGGCAACGTCGATCACATCTACGACTTGCTCCAGGGCCCGGTCTACAGCGTGCGCAGCCGTTGGATGACCTACGACGGCCTGGACCGGCTCACCGGTGCCGGGGCCGGCATGTTCGGCGGCACCGACAACTGGCACCGCTTCACCTTCGACGCTCTGGACAACCTGAAGTCCTGGCGACTCGCCGGGGTCAAGGACTACGCCAGCTACGTCTACGACGCCAACCACCGACTGACGACCATCACCAACACGGCGGGCGCGACGGAGGTGAGCCTGACCTACGACGCCCAGGGCAACCTGGCGAACAAGAACGGCCAGAACTACCTCTTCGATTTCGGCAACCGCCTGCGCGAGGTCAGCGGCAAGGAGCATTACCGCTACGACGGCCTGGGCCGCCGGGCGCTCGCCTGGCACCCCACCCTGGGCAGCATCCTCTCCCACTACAACCAGGCCGGGCAGCTGCTGTATCAGCACGACGAGCGCGCCGGGAAAACCGAGGAACACATCTACCTCGGCGGCAGCATCGTCGCCACCCGCGAGTTGGCGATCGCGGCCAACACCCACGCCACCAAGTACCAGCACACCGATGCCCTGGGCAGCCCCGTGGCGGTCACCGACCAGCTCGGCACGGTGATCGATCGCAACGACTATGACCCCTTCGGCGCCATCCACCGCAAGCCGACCAAAAACGGCCTCGGCTACACCGGCCACGTCATGGACGGCGCCACCGGGCTCATCTACATGCAGCAGCGCTACTACGACCCCGCCATCGGCCGTTTCCTGAGCGTCGACCCGGTGACCGCGGACCCCAAGACGGGGGCGATGTTCAACCGCTACGCGTACGCCAACAACAACCCGTATCGCTTCACCGACCCCGACGGGCGTTGCCCGAAGGGCATCACCCGCAGTTGCCTGTCGTCCAGCGTGCCGGGCAAGACCACCACGAACGTCGTCGTGACTCCGGCCGCGGAAGCCGCACTGAAGCGCGGCAAGAAAGACTTCATGGTGCCCAAACCGGGCACCCGCCGAGCCGGAAGCCGAGGCCAGGGGGAGACTCTCGGCTCGATCCGCCGCCAAGACGACGGCAGCCTCAAAGCCAGGGTCAACCGCAACGCCGAGACTTCACAGTTCAGCGCTTCCATGGACGCCGACAGCAAGGACGAGGTGATCGTCCACGGGCACTCCTCAGCGAGTGGTCTGCGAGACGAAAAGCTCTCCGACAACCCTCTTGGGGACGCCGCGCCGCTTCTCGATGGCCGGGCCAACATCGCCGTCGGTGCCGACGGCCGAGCGGTTGCCCATGAGATCGTGAACGGGACCTATCAGGTTCGGGCCCTCGACGGCGCCGAGTTCAACGATGCCGAAATCAAGTACTTCCAGGGGGTGCTCGACAGTCGACAAATCTTGATCGACCAGGCTCTGGCACCGAAGAAACCTTGACCCGTCAGTGCACCCGCCCTCGCCCACCGGGGTTGGCCCGGTAGGCGAGGATGTCCTCGGTGCGCTTGAGCATGGTCCCGACGAACGGCACGTTGAGGCGTTCGGGCGTGATGTGGGCGTGCTTGAGTGCCCCGAGCCAGTTCAGCAGTTCGGAGGTGGCCGGGGGCTTCTCGAAGCCGCGGGCGCGCAGGTCGTAGAAGATCGCGAGGGCGGCGTCGAGCAGGCCCTTGTCGAGATCGGGAAAGTGCAGGGCCACGATGGCCCGCATGGTCTCGGCGTCCGGGAAAGCGATGGGGTGGCAGTAACAGCGGCGCAGGAACGGGTCGGAGAGCTCGCGTTTGGCGTTCGAGGTCAGGAGGATGACCGGCCGGTGTCGGGCCCGCACCACCTGGTTGACCTCGCGGATCGTGAACTCACAATCCTCGAGCACGTCGAGCAGATTGTCCTGCACGTCGGACTCGGTCTTGTCGATTTCGTCGATCAGCAGCACGACCTTACGATCGGCGCGAAACGCCCGGCCGATCGGTCCCCAAACGACGTAATCGAAGAAGTTCTGGACGTCGCGCCCGCTTTCGCCGGGGCCGAAGCGGGCGTCGTTCAGGCGCAGGACGGTGTCTTGGGTGTAGCAGACCTCTTCGCCCTTGATCGTCGACTTCGAACGCAGCACCTCGATGGGCATGTCGAGGGCGCGGGCGATCTCGAAAGCGAGCTGCGTCTTGCCCGTGCCCGCCTCGCCGGTGAGCAGAAGCGGTTTCTCCATCACCAGCGCGATGTTGACGATCTGGGCGAGTTCGGGGTCCAGGTGATACTTGTCGGTGCCGCGGAATTCCATGGCGGCGAAGTGTAGCAGCCCCCCAACTCTCCCCAGGAGGCCCGGGCGACTGGTAGAGTCCGCCTCCATCATGGATCTCGCTTCGGTCTTGCCTGCCGGCCTCGGCGTCTTCGTCGCCCTCGAGGGTCTGTGCGTCTTGCTGCGCCGCCTCCTGCCGCGCTTCCAGATGACCGTTCTCTACCACCTGTGGGCCCTTGCAGTCGCGACCTGGGTGAGCCTCGAGCGCCTGCCCATGCTCGACATGCACCAGACGACGGCCTGGAAGGTAGTCGTCGCGACGGTCTTACTGCTCTCCGGGTTGGTCGCTTTCGCCGTCGTGGACGCTCTCGTCTTCCAGCGTCCCTGGCGCCCGGCGGCCGGACCGTTGATGCCGAAGCTGGCCCTCGACGTGTTGCGGCTGGGCGTGCTGATCGGTCTGGGGCTGGTGGTGGCGACGCGGATTTACGGCGCCAACTTCTCGACCGTCCTGGTGTCCTCGACGGTGCTTTCGGCGGTCGTCGGCTTAGCGCTCCAAGACGTCCTCAAGAATGTCTTCGCCGGGCTCTCCATCGACCTCGAGCGACCCTTCGCCCGCGGCGACTGGCTAATGATGGACGGTGTGCCCGCCCAGGTCATCGACCTCTCCTGGCGCAGCACCCGCTTGCGCACCAACGAAGGCGTCGAGATCTACGAACCGAACGCCACCATGTCGTCGCTCAAAGTCGTCAATCTCGGTAACGGCACCCGGCCCGTGGCCTTCAACTTCTTCGTCGGACTGCCTTACGAAACGCCGCCGGCGCGCGTTCGGCGCGTGCTGCTGGCCGCTGCCGAGGCGGCGCCGGACGTTTGCACGCAACCGGCGCCCGAGGCCTTCGTCAAGAGTTACGGGGACTCGGCCATCAACTATCAGCTCCGGGTCTGGACCCTGTCCGTGGCCCGCCTGACCCGTTTCACGGATGCGGTCTACTCCCGCCTGTGGTACGAGCTCAAGCGCGAGGGCATCGAGGTGCCCTTCCCCATCCGAACCGTCCTCCTGCATCCCGCGAGCGAGGAGGCCGCCAAGCGGACCTCGCTGGAGCTCGAGCGCGCCGTGGCGCGGCTGGGTGCCCTCGATCTCTTCGACGAGCTGCGGCCGGAGACGTTGCGCGAGCTGGCCGCCTCCGCCCATCGCGAACAGTTCGACGCCGGCCAGGTATTGATGCGCGAGGGCGACGCCGGTAGCTCCCTGTTCGTCGTCGAAAGTGGCCACGTGCGAGTGTCGAAAGGCGACTCGGCGGCCGCCGGCCGGGTCGAACTCGCTCGCTTGGGGCCCGGCGACGTGCTGGGAGAAATGTCGCTGCTCACCGGCGAGCCCCGGAGCGCCACGGTGACCGCCGACGAAGGCGCCGAGGTGCTGGTGTTGTCGAAGCAGGCGGTGGCGCCGGTGTTGGCCGCCGACCCCACGGTGGCGGAGTACTTGAGCCGGGCGCTGGCCGCCCGCCGCGCCGAGACCGCCGCCACGCTCGAAAGCCACCGCGGCCAGGCCCGACGCCCTTCGGACGAGGCCGCGACGCTGCTCGGCAAGATCCGCGAGTTCTTCCGGCTCTAGCGGAAGTACCCGGCCGCCGCCCGCGCCTCGTGGCCGTCGGGAACCACCACCCTCAAGCGACGCCAACCCTTGGCCTCACCCTGTGGGTAGAAGGTCAGCAGGTATTGGCTGCGCAGGTCGCGGCCGATCTCGGCGTAGATCTTGTCCAGGTCGTCGTCGTAGTGGGCAAGGTAAACGCGCCCCCCCACCGACTCCGCGAGCCGGCGGACGCGCGACACGAAGCGCCGGACCCCGAGCGCCCGGCCCTCGGTGCGGACGATTTCGTTGTTGGCCAGAATGACGTACACCGGCACGCCAACCCGGCGAGCGAAACGCAGGGCCGTTTCGTAGGAGAACGTGTCGTCCTCGTCGGCGCCGTCGGTGTAGACCACGAGGGCCTTCTGCCCCGTGGCCCCTTGCAGCTGGACGAGGGAGTAAACGATACCCTCCCAAATCGCCGTCTGACCGTCCGGGGTGAGGCGCTCGATCGCTTCGACCAAGGCCGCGCCGTCGGGGCTGGTCGCTTGCGCCAGCTGGGGCGTGCCGCCGAAGCCGACCACGAAGGCGCGATCCCGTGGCCGCAGGAAACGCTCGACGAACCCACCCGCCGCGCGCCCGACGATCGGCAGCTTCACGAACATCGAAGCCGAGGAATCGAGCGCCAAGCCGATCGTCACGGGCAGGTCCACGGTTTCCGCAAAGGACGCGATGTCCTGGGCGACACCCTCTTCGAGCACCCGGAAGTCCCTTTGCTCGAGACCTTCGACCGCCCGCCCCTGACGGTCGGTCACTGCCACGTAGACCTCGACGAGATCGACGTCGATCCGCTCGCCCGAGCCGGTGGCGTTGGGGAACAGGACATCTTCGGTACTCGTGCCGTCGACCAAGTGAGCGACGACCCGCAGGAAGCCGCCCGGTTCCGACTCCGGTACCACCACCCGTTGCCGCCACGGCGCTTGGTACCGCGTCGCCACCAGCGAGGCGTTCCAGTAAAACTCGACCCGGGCGAGGGCGGCGCCCTCGGGCGTCACCACCTCGGCGGCGACGTCCACCGGCCCCATCTGCACCTGGCCGAGCCCGACCGGGCGCGGCTCGACGATGCGCACCCGGAACGCACCGCTGCCCTCGTTGATGCGCAGCCAATCGCGCCCGAGCTCGGCGCCCTGGGCGTCCTTGGCGACCACTTCGAGATCCCGGCGCCGCGGTACTTCGCCGAGATCGATCGACTGCACCCATGGCGCCGACGTGCGCACCCCAACCGGAGCGCCGTCGAGCAGGAACTCGACACGGCGCACCTGCGGGGAGGTGACCTGCAGGCTGAAGACCGTGGGACCGAAGACGAAAGGCCGCTCGAGCGGATCGAAACGCACCACCCGCGGCCCGGCCACGAAGTCGGCCAGGCCCAGGCCCGAACCCGCCTCCACCACCGTGGCGTAGGTCAGGCCGAACCGGCCGGACTCGAGATCCTCTCCGAGCACCACGACGCGGCTGGCGGCACCCTCGGGCAGAGCGAGATCGAACAGGGCCAAGCCGGCTTCCTCGGCGGGCGTCGCCGAGCGGGTGAAGACCAGCGGTTCGCCCTCGGCTCCCGCGATGCCGAGGGTCCACCGCGCCGAGACGGCGTCGAGGGCCACCTGGGATTCTCGGGGGATGCGCACGGCCAGACGTCCGAGCCGGGGACCGACGAGTTCGAGGCTGGCCTCGAGCGCCACCTCGCCGTCGATCTCGTCGCCCGCGAGCAGTTGGCGCACGCGCAGGGCCGCAACGCTTTCGAGGGGCGCCCGGCCGAACCAGCGCGGCGCTTGAAGGGCCGCTCCAACGGGTCCGGTGATCCGCAACGGCTGGACCGCTCCGGCAGGCAGCGCCGGGCCGGAGAAGCGCACCTGAACCCGGGCCGCCAGCCGCGCCTGGGCGCTGCTGCGCCCCAGCGGCTGGCCGCCGAAGAACTCGCCGCCGGTGGCCTCGGCGACGGCGCGCCAAGCCGAGGCATCGCCGAGGGCGGGGTCGAAGACCGGGTCTTCCGGCTCCTCGTCGGCGCCGCCGAGCTTGATACCGATCATCGACCGGCCGCGCTCCGGGTCGCCCGGGTTGGTCGGCAACGGGTTCTGCAATTCGAACTCGGGCGCTTCCGCTTCCGGGGTGGCCGTTTCGACGAAGGCGCCGCCCGCGGCGCGGCCGGGATCGAGCGTGAGCAGCGTCCAGCCGTAGGTGGTGAGAATGCGGCCCACTTCATCGAGGCTCGGCAGCACGACCGGCCGCGGCAACGCCTCGATCCCCGCAGTGCCCGCCTTCGCAGCTTCGAGCGCCTGGCGGTAGAACGGGCGCGGGTCTTCCTCAGCGGCACCGGTCACGAAGAGGAGGACGGCCCCGGGCGCCGCGGCGGAGTCCGCTGCAAACAGCACCAGACGCTCGCGGGCCGCACGCACCACCTGGACCTCTTCCGCGACGCTCTCGCCGACCGCTTCGGCGCCGGCCCGAGGGTCCGCCCCCAGGCCGCGGCTAAACTCCTCGCGCAAGCGGCCCAAGCGGTCCCCGCCGGTCTGGCGTAACACGAAGCCTTCGAGCGCCGCATTGACGGCCTCCGCCCCCTGGCCGGCGAACGGCAGGTTGCGCAGCTCACCGTCGCCCGACAGCACGATCTCGACCGGTCCCAGAGCTGCGAGCTGGCGCGCCTGGGACGCCAAGAAGACCGCGGCGCCGCGGCGACCGCTCTCGGTCAACAAGTCGAGGTCGAAGTAGACCACGACGCGGGAAGCCGGTCCCGCGGGCACAGCCGGAGCCGCGAAGGGGGGGCCCTCGCCGAGTGCTACTTCGAGAGGAACGGTCGTCGGCAAAGCAACCGTGCCCTCCGGCGACGCCGCGGCGGCGAGCCACACCGTGAGCTCGACGGGAGGACTGGAGGTTTCGGCGGCGCCGGCAGGAGCGCCGAGGAGCAAAGCAACGAGGAGGTGGCGGAGAGGAATCGGCAGGTTCATCGGCCGGTGGCCTTGCAAAACCCTGGCCGCCGTCGGCCCGCTTTCGGGCGACAATGGGGCTCGTGTCCACCGCGTTACCTCGTCTGCTGGAACTGTTCGCCGGCATCGGCGGTGCGGCGACAGCCGCCGCCGGTCTCGCCAGGGTCGTAGCGGCCGTGGACATCGACCGCGACGCCTTGGCGGTGTACCAGGCGAACTTCGCCCACCGCGTCGAGGTCAAGAACCTCGAATTCTTGTCCGCGGCCGAGCTCGCCGGTTTCGAGGCCGAGATCTGGTGGCTTTCGCCGCCTTGTCAGCCGTTCACGATCAAAGGCCGGCGTCGCGACCACGAAGACCGGCGGAGCCGCAGTTTGCTAGCCCTGATCGAGCACATCGCCGAGGTCCGCCCGCCGCGGTTGGCCCTCGAGAACGTACCCGGTTTCGCCGGCTCGGTCACTCACGGACGGCTGCGCGCGGTACTCGACGCCACGGATTACGACGTGCGCGAGTTTCTGCTTTGTCCATCGGAGCTTGGATGGCCGAATCGGCGACGGAGGTTCTACCTGCTGGCGTCCCGCGTCGGCCTGCCGGCGACGGTGCAGCCGGAGCGCAGCCCGCGCCGCCGTGCGCTCGCCGAATTTCTCGATCCTGCTCCGGCGCCGGAATTTCGGCTGGATCCCGCGCTCGTCGAGCATTACCACCAAGCTCTGCACCGCGTCGAAGCCGACGACCCCGAGGCCGTCACGGCCTGCTTCGCCTCCGGCTACGGGCGGCAGATCGTCCGTTCGGGGTCCTATCTGATCGAGCCCGAGGGCTCGTGGCGGCGGTTCTCACCACGGGAGATCCTGAGATTGCTGGGATTTCCCGAGGACTACCGACTGCCGGCCGAACTCGGCGCGCTCCGCGCCTACGACCTGGTCGGCAACAGTCTCTCGATTCCGGCGGTGCGGTGGGTGTTGAAGGAGTTGGGGCTGGGGGAAGAAAACGGAGTGGACGACAGGGACGAAGTGGACAAGATGGACTGACGTCCACCTCGTCCACTCAGGCCATTTCGCCCACTCGGCTCTCAGCGCACCGGCAGGTCGTCGAAGACGATGCCGAGATTCTGCGTGCCGCTTTCGCGGACCAGGTTCAACACGGCGAGTGCACGGTCGTAACCGACCTCACCGTCGCCCGCGAAGAACACCACGGACTGGCGACGCGTGGCGAGGATTTCCTGAAGCCGGCCCGCCAGGCGGTCGTCCGCCACCTGCTCCTGGTTGATGTACGCCGTACCGTTGCGGTCCACGCGCACGATCAACTGGTTCGGATCGGGGATGTTGACTTCGTTTTCCTGCTTCTTGGGCGGAACCTTGACCTCGTAGCCCATCTGGGTCACGGGGATCACGACCATGAAGATGATCAGGAGCACCAGCACGACGTCGATCAGCGGGACGATGTTCATCTCGCTCTTGACGCCACCGCCTCCACCTACACTGACTCCCATGATTGGCCCCCGTTCTCAGCCCGCTGCGGCGGCACCGCTCTTGATCTTGGTCGAGATCAACCCGACGTTCTTGAAGCCGGCCTGATTGATGATCTTCATCACCTCGCGGACCCGCTTGTACTTCACGCGGGCATCACCACGAATGACGATGTCGGCCTCGGGCGACGACAGGTAGAGCTCCTCGAAGGCAGTTTTCAGGCCCGCCTCGGTGATGATCGTCTGGTCGAGGAAAATGGTGCCGTCGGTCTTGACCGACACCGTCCGTTGTTTCGGATCTTCCTTGACCGCGTCGGGCGACTTGGTCTCCGGCAGCGCAACGGGCACCGGGTTCGCCAACAAGGGAGTGACCACCATGAAGATGATCAACAGCACCAGCACCACGTCCACGAAGGGCGTGACGTTGATGTCGCTCCTGACGGCGCCGCCGATATCTCCACCGAGAGCCGAGCGCTCGAAGAAGCTGTGGCGCTTTTCCTTGCGCATTATTTGCCCGTCTGCTTCTTGATGAAGAAGTCGACCATCTCGGAAGACGAGTTGGTCATCTCCACTTGGAAGCGCTCCATGCGAGCCGTGAAGTTGTTGAACGCCCAGGCGGCCGGAAGGGCCACGAAGATACCGAAGGCGGTGGTGATGAGGGCCTCGGAGATACCCTTGGACACCGAGCCCAGGTTGCCGCCGCCGCCCGCCGCGGAGATGGCCTGGAAGGCGTTGATGATGCCGACGACGGTACCGAACAGACCCACGAAGGGCGCCGTGGTGGCGATCGTCGCGAGGCTGGAGATGCCGCGGCGAAGGTCACCGGTGGAAATCAACGCGGCACGCTCGATGGCGCGGCGGGAAGCTTCCACGACCTCCTCGAAGGGCAACTTCGAACCGGCCTCCTGCTCGAACTCCATCAGACCCGCGGCGACCAACTGGGCCAGGGGGCTGTTCTTGTACTTGCGGGCGGCGGTGATGGCGTCTTTCGGACGATCCGCCTTAAGGAGGTTCGTGACCTCCTTGGCCAGAGCCAGGGATTCGTTGCGAGCCTTGCGGTACACAAGGATCCGGTCGACGATCACATACAGTGAGTAGATCGACATCGCGGCTAGCGTGAAGACGACCGCCCGGGCGATGAAGCCCATCGACGCCCAGAGTTCTCCAAGGGTGAAACTGCCCATTCCTTCCATCGAGTGTTCTCCTCGTTACCGCGTTTATTGGATCTTGAACTGAACGGTCAGCACGTAGTAGACCGAAACCGGGCGCCCATCCATGGTGGCCGGCTTGAACTTCCAGCGCTGGATCGACTCGACCGCCTGACGGTCGAGACCGAAGGGCAGGGACTTGAGCACCTTGACGTTGGTGACTTCACCCTGCTTGTTGATCACCGCTTCGAGCACCACGGTGCCCTGAGTGCGGGCGCGACGGGCTGTTTCGGTGTAGGTCGGAGGCGTCCGGGAGACGATCACCGGTGGCTCGACGTTACCGCCGACCTGGAAGATCTGGTCTTCCGGAGCTTCTTGCGGGATACCGCCTTCGACACCGCCGGGGATGCCACCGGCGACACCACCGGGGATGCCCCCTTCGACGCCGCCTTCGACGCCGACGTCACTGGATACGGTAGCTGGACCTTCCGGCGGCAGTTCTTCCGGAACGATCTCGGGCTGGACGGTTTCCGTGACGACCGGCTTCGGGGCCTCGACCGGGGTCGGGGCGGCCGCCTTGGGCGGCGGTGGCGGCGCTGGCGGCGGCGGCGGGGGCGGCGGCGGGGCGGCTTCGAAGAAGCTCACCATGATGGGCGGCTCTTCCACGGCGGCGACCGACCAGTACTGGCCGAAGAGTACGCCCACGAGTACCGCGCCGTGCAGGATCAGGGCAGACGAGATGAAGCTCGCCTTGCGCTTGGCGCTGACCTTGGATTCGGCGAGGGCTTGTTCGAACATGGCTGTTGTGCCCCCCTTCTTAGTTG
The DNA here is from genome assembly GCA_033762835.1 of Thermoanaerobaculia bacterium. GTDB lineage: Bacteria > Acidobacteriota > Thermoanaerobaculia > Multivoradales > DATKCC01 > JANRLG01. The sequence goes on along the minus strand of JANRLG010000181.1, from coordinate 469 downwards.
GCTGGCTTGGACGCGGCCGCGTCGGCCGGTGGCGCAGTCGCCTTGCTCAAAGCGACGGCCTTTTCGGTCCACTTCTGAGCCTCGAGCTGGATCTCGAGCACTTTTTCCGGATCCGGCTCGAGTTTCGCCTTTTCGCGTAGCAGGAGACCGTAGTAGGCGAGCGTGGACAAGTCCTTGCTGTCGATCTTGGCGGCGCGATCGATGGCCTGCAACCCCAGCTCGACCCAGCGCGTACGCTCTTCGGTCGACATCAGGTTCACCTGGGGTTTCTTCGGATCCACGTACACCTTCCTCCAGATCTGAACGGCGATCGTCGAGAAGATGCTCGCCGCGGGCTTCACGCCGGGCTTGGTCGCCGCGTCGTAGGCCTCCTGCAAGCGGCCTGCCTCGATCAAGACGCGGGCGATGGCCTCGGGGACCCGAGCATCGTTCGGATTGGCGCGCGCCTCTTCGTTCAGCTGGGTGAGGG
>JANRLG010000180.1:0-31350 GCA_033762835.1 Thermoanaerobaculia bacterium | reverse complement strand
GGGGGAGTGGCGTTTTCTCCTTGGGCTGGTAGCATCGTGGTTCCACCGCGACGCCCCCGAAGGAGAAGCCCGTGACCTTCGTTTCCGATCTCGATCCCCAAGCTCTTTGGCGCCATTTCGACCACATCCTGACCATCCCGCGCGGCTCGGGCGAGGAAGGTGCCATGCGTGCCTACGTGCTCGCCGTTGCCGAGCGCGCCGGCTGTGCCCATCGCACGGACGGAGTGGGCAACGTGGTGGTCTCGAAGCCGGCCTCGGCCGGTCGCTCGGGGCAGGCGACGACGATCCTCCAGTCCCACCTCGACATGGTCAACGAAAAGAACTCGGCGACCGTGCACGACTTCGGGAAGGACCCGATTCGCCCCGTGCGCGACGGTGCCTTCCTGCGCGCCGACGGCACCACGCTCGGCTCGGACAACGGCATCGGCGTTGCCGCCATGCTGGCGGTGCTCGAGGACAAGACGCTCGCCCACGGTCCCCTCGAGTTACTCTTCACCGTCGACGAGGAGCGCGGCCTGACCGGCGCCTCGGGGCTCGAAGCCGGCCTGCTGTCGGGCGCCCGACTGATCAACCTCGATTCCGAAGAAGAGGGCATCCTGACCGTCGGCTGTGCCGGCGGTGCCAACAGCGAGCTGGTGCTCGATCTGACCTCCGCGCCGGTGGCCGCGGGGTCGACGGCGCTGCGTATCACCCTCGCGGGATTGAAGGGCGGCCATTCCGGCGTCGATATCCATCTCCAGCGCGGCAATGCCTTGAAGCTGCTCGCGCGCGCCGTGCTCGCCGGGGGCTCGACGCCACGGTTCGCCGAATTCGGTGGCGGCGACAAAACCAATGCCATTCCTCGCGAGGCAAGCGCCCTGGTGGTGGTTCCGGCCGCCGAATCCGCGGCCTTCCGGGCCGCCGTCGAGGCGGAAATCACCGCCATCGGTGACGAGTACCGTCCCGCCGAGCCCGGCTTCACCGGTACCGTGACGCCGGCGGACGCCCCGGCCGCTGCCTGGGACGCTGCCACGAGCACACTCGTACTGCGTCTCGCGAACGCCCTGCCCCACGGCGTGTTGGCCATGAGCTACGACATCCCCGGGCTGGTCGAGACCTCCACCAACCTGGCCCGCATCCGGGTCGAAGCCGACGGCAAGCTGCATCTCATCGCCAGCAACCGCAGTTCGGTGGCTTCGGCTTTGACTTACACCCGGCGCCGGGTGCGCGCCATCGGCGAGCTGGCCGGTGCCCAGGTCACCGAACTCGACGGTTACCCCGGGTGGAAGCCGAACGTCCACTCGCCGCTGCTCGAGATCGTCAAGAAGGCCCACGTCGAGGCCCTCGGCTTCGAGCCCAAGGTCGGTGCCATCCACGCCGGGCTCGAGTGCGGCATCATCGGCGAGAAGCGCCCGGGTTTGGACATGATCTCGATCGGCCCCACGATCCAGTTTCCCCATTCGCCGGACGAGCGGGTGGAAATCGACACCGTGGGGCGGTTCTGGGGGTTGTTGACCAAGACGTTGGCGGCGTTGGCCTAGCGCCAGGCGATGCCGCCGGTCGTCCGCCAGCGATGGCTCGGGAAATACAACCCGATCCCGCGCTCGGGGCTCGCCACGGTGAAGGCGAGGAACTTCCGGCGGTAGTCGTAGGGCGTGCCGTCCTTGGTGTGAACGGCGACGTCGGCGGTGTACTCGCCGGGCGCCAGGCGGCAGTCGGGTAACTCGAGGCGCACCGTGGCGGTGCCCTCGAAGCGGCCCGGGGCCAGCCCGGCGAGTTCGGTGTTGGTGCCCCAGACCTCGATGCCGCGGGGGGTTTCGATCTTCACTCCGAAAACGAAGTCGGTCAGCGGCCGGGGGCTCTTGGCAGTGATCTCGAAGACCGCCGATTCGCCCGTCGTCAGGTGATACCGCTCGGTTTCGTCGCCGCCCACGAGCAATCGCGTAGCGGTGATCTCAGCCTCCTGGGAGCCCCAGCGCAGGGGCTCCCCCTCGGCGTCCAGAGTCGGTGCCTCGTCCTGCCGGGCCTCCTGGTGCACGCGCCCTTCGGCCTCGGCCACGGCGGCGCGGTAAGCGTCGACCACCCGCCGCGGCGAGCCGAGCACCCGCGGTTTGCCGCGATCGAGCCACAACACGCGGTCGCAAACGGTCTCGACGAGGTCGAGGCCGTGGCTGACGAACAGCAGGGACTTGCCCGCCGCCAGCAGCTCTTCGATGCGTGCGAGGCAACGATGGGCGAAGGCTTCGTCGCCCACGGCCAGCACCTCGTCGACGAGCAAGATGTCCGGGTCGGTGTGCACCGCCACGGCAAAACCCAGGCGCACGTACATGCCGGAGGAATAGTTCTTGACCGGCTCGTCGATGAAATCCCCGAGGCCCGAGAACTCGACGATCGAGTCGAACCGGCGCTCGATTTCCTTTTTGGGCAAGCCGAGTACGACGCCGTTGATGAAGACGTTCTCACGCCCCGAGATCTCCGGGTGGAAGCCGGCACCGAGCTCGATCAACGCCGCCACGCGACCGTCCGCCACGACGCGCCCGGCGGTCGGCTTGAGAATGCCCGCGACGACCTTGAGTAACGTCGACTTGCCCGACCCGTTGCCGCCGATGACGCCGAACGCCTCGCCCTTGGCGACTTCGAAGGAGACGTCGTCCAACGCCGCGATCGATTCCTCGCGCTTGAGCCCGGCGGTCAGGCTGCCTTCGAGGAGCGCACTCTTGAGCGTCCGGAAGTGGTCGCCGGGCGTCGTGCGGCGGTACAACTTGACCAGGTTTTTTACCGCGAGGGCGGGTGTCGTCACAGGGCCTCCACGACGGTTTCCCGCAGGCGGCGGAAGAGCCACGTGCCGAAGGCCCAAGCGACGAGCGCCACGGCGAGCATGTGGAGCCACAGGCCGGGGGCCGGGAAGCGACCGGCGAACAGCGCTTCCTGGTAGGCGAGGGCGAAGGGGGTCACGGGGTTGCAGCGCAAGGCGGTTTGGATCGCCGGCACCGGCACGGCCGACAGGGGATAGATGATGGGGGTGGCGAAGAACGTGAGCGTCAACAGGTTCGCCAGAATGTCCCGCACGTCCTTGAAGTGGACGGTCAGGGCCGAAAGACCGAGCGCCAACCCCGCCACGAAAGGCAACTGCAAGGCGATCACGAACGGCACCGCGAGCACCCCCCAACCGCCCACCGGGAACCCCAGGCCGCGGCCGACGATCAGGGCCACGGCCACGATCGGCAAGGCCAAAAAGAAGTGGACGAGGTGCGAGCCCACCGCCACCATCGGCAGCAACTCGGCGGGAAACACGGCTTTGCGAACCAAGCCCGAGTTCTGGGTGATCGCCGCTGCGCCTTCGAGTACCGAACTGGAAAACCAGATCCACGGAAACAACCCGCTGACCAGGAAGACGGCGTAGGGCTTGACGTCCTCCCCCCGCGGTGGCGTCAGGACGAGGCCGAAGACGACGGCGTAGACGGTGAGCAGCAGAAGGGGGTTCAGCAGCGACCACAGGAACCCGAGCGCCGAGCCGCGGTAGCGAGCCTTCAGCTCACGGCTGATCAGGGTGCCGAGCAGGGCGCGGAATGACCACAGGACGCGAGCGGTGGCGAGCATGAGCCCGGGCAGGTTAGCGGCGCGCCGGGCGAAGCGCAAGCGGGGGGCGTGGTCTAGACTGACGTCGTGGCGGATTTTTCCACTTTCGTTCCCGGGGGCCTCGTCCTCGCTCTCGGTCTGCTCCTGCTCGCCTGGCTCCGCCGGCACGACGACCGCTTGGGTTGGGCCGTCGGCCTGGGCTTCCTCGTGCTCGCCTGCCTGCCGTTTCGGGCCGCGCTGTTCGGGGGCCAGGTGCTGCTCCCGCTCGATTCGTTGCGCGGTCAGGCGCCATTTCGAGCGCTGCCGGCGACCGAGCCCCACGGCAATCCAATCCAAGGGGACCTGATCCAGCTCATCCAGCCCTCGGCCGTGGCCGTGCGGTCGGCTTGGCTCGCAGGGCAGTGGCCGCTCGCGAACCCTTACGTGGGAGAGGGCGTGCCGCTCCTGGGGGACCCGCAGGCTCAAGCCCTCCAGCCCCTCGTGGTCGCTGCCCTGCCGCTCGATCCTTGGGCCGCTCCGGGGGCCGTGGCGGCGTTACGCACCTTCGTGGCCTTGGTCTTCCTTTTCTTGTTGCTGCGCCGGCTGGGTGCGGGCAGCGGCGCGGCTCTCGCGGGGGCGGTCGCCTACGGCGGTTGCGGCTTTCTCCAGCTGTGGATCGGCTGGCCCCTGGCGACGACGGCCGCGGTCTTGCCCGCGGTGCTCTACGGCCTTCTGCGGCTCGAGGAGCGCGGCGCGCGGCGGGACGGCGTGTTTCTGGGAGTCGCGACCTGCACTTTGCTGACCGCCGGCCATCCCCAGACGATCGTCTACGCCGGTCTCTTGGTCGGGGCCTTCGTCGTCTCACGACTGTCCGCGCGGCGACCGGGGGACCGGGCGGCCCTCGCCCGGGCGTTCGCCGGCCCGCTGTTCGTGGCTGTGCTCGTGGCCGCCCCGGCCTGGCTGGCCTTCGCCGCGGCGGCTCCGGACTCGTTGCGAGCCAGCCGCGGGACCCCGGAGCTCGAGCCGGCGGCGACCCGGATCGTCCAGGTGCTGGCCCCGAACAGCCTCGGCAATAGTCGCTACGCCCGCTACTGGGGCGCGCAGAACTCGAATGAAGACGCCGCGGCCTTCGCCGGCACGGCCGCACTGCTAGGCCTGCTCGTCACCCTCGGGGCAGCCGTGGCACGTTGGCCGCCGGTCGTCCGGTACGAGCGCGCGGCCCTCGGCTTGGTGGCTCTCTCGCTCGGCGGCTCGGCCCTCGGGCTCGGTCGGCTCGGCTTCCTGACCGCCCTCGGGCTCGCCGTCGTTACGGCCGCGGCCTGCGAACGGGTGGCGCGCGCACCGCGGTTCCCACGCGGGTTGCTCGTCGCCGCCGTCGCCCTGCTGGTGTTCGGGCACCTTCTCGTCTACCGCCAGTTTCAGAATCCCGTGGACCCGCTGGATCTCGATCTGCTGCGTTGGGGTTTCGTCCACTGGCACCTGCGGTTCGCGGCGGTCTCCGCGCTCGCCTGGGCCCTCGGGCGGGGCCGGTCTTGGCCGGCGTTGGTCCTCGCCTTGGGGCTCGCGGCGGAGCTCCACCTGGTCCACGGGCGGGAGCACACCGTAGCCCCCCCCGAGCTGACGCAGGCGATTCCCGGGCCGCTGGTCTTCCTGCAAGAGCACGCGGCGGAGGGCCGGATCGCTGCCTTCGGTGAAGTCCTGCCGCCGAACCTGGCGTCGCTTTATGGTCTGCACGACGTCCGGGCCTACAACCCCATGGCGCCGGCAGCGCTTTATGGGCGCCTCGCCCCGGTGCTCGAGGCTTGGCAGGGGGAAGCGCCGCGGCTTGCCCGGCGGGACGATCCGGTCTACGACGCGCTGGGGGTGGCCTATCTGCTCGGGGCGCCCGAGGACACCTGTCCGGTCGGCACGACCGAAAAGTACCGAGACCCTGCCGGCGTGGTGTGTCGGCGTGCCGCGTCGGCTGCACTCGAGGAGAGCGCGGGTTTCGCCCTGCCTCGCGGTTTTCTGCTCGGCCTGGTGCTGGCCGCTGTGGGTTTGACCCTCGGCGCCGCCCACGGCCTCCGACCCGGCGCTACAATGCCCCGGTGACCGACACGCGAAAACTCACCGTCCGTTGCCCCGATTGCGGCTCCGATCTCGTCATCGACGTCAAAACCGGCACCGTCCTGTCTCACCGGGCGCCCAAGGCTCCACTGGCCGGCGGCCACGACTTCGACAGCCTGTTCGCCGACCTCGACGTCCAAAAGGCGCGCGCCGAAGCGCTGTTCGAGAAGGAAAAGGCGGCCCAGGCGGACCGCGGCCGGCTGCTCGAGGAGAAGTTCGCCGAAGCCCTCCGCCGCGCCGAGGAAGATCCCGACTCCGGCCCGCCGCGCCGGCCCTTCGATCTCGATTGACACCGGAGGGCGCAGCAAGCAGCGCCCCTACGGAAAAGCGGGAGGACATTTTCTTGGCGATTCGTAGGGGCGCTGCTTGCTGCGCCCCTTTCGGCGACGCCGCTACGCCAAAGCCGAGCGCCAGGGAAACACCACCAAGGCCGCCAGAAAGAGCGCGTGCACCGCGCCGCCCGCGACGTGACCGGTGAACAGCAGCATCATCCAGGTCGCCACGAGCGCCATCGACAGGAAAACGCGAGCGGTGGGGTGGGCGAGTCGGCGGAGCACGGCGGGAGTCTAGCGCGGTATCCTCGGTGGCACCATGGAAGGCTGGCACCGCGGCAAGGTCGACGTTCTGTTCTCCCACTTCTTGTTCGAGCTCCAGAAACGCCGGCTCGAGCGCGGCTCCGAGTCGCGTGAGGCCCTGGTGCTGCACTCGGCGGACTGGGTGCAGATCGTCCCGGTCTTGCCGGACGGGCGGATCTTGCTCATCCGGCAATGGCGTTATGGCAGCGAGAGCTTCCACCTCGAGTTTCCCGGCGGCTTGGTGGACCCGGGCGAGGCGCCGCGGGCGGCAGCGGAGCGCGAGCTGCGGGAAGAAACCGGCTACCGCGCCGGGTCCTGGCGAGTCCTCGGTGAGCTCGACCCCAACCCCGCCATCCTCGACAACCGTCTCCACGTCTTCGCTGCCGAGGGCCTCGAACGAGTGGGCGAAATCGACGGGGATGAAGACGAAGAGATCGAACTCGTGCCCGTGACCAAGGATGAGATCGTCGGTCTGATCCGCCGCGGGGAGATGCGCCATGGGCTCATGATCGCCTCGTGGTGGCTCTTCCGTGATCACCTCGGGTGAGCTTCGACGCCTTCCAGGGGGAGGGGTTGACGGCGCCTTCTTGCTGATTCAACATATCCGCGTTCGTCGTCGCCCTGCACCAAGGAGAACCATGCTCGAACGCGTTTTGGGTTGCCTGCTCGCCCTTTCTGGGGCCACCCTGCCCCTCGCGGCCCAGCCCAGCTTGGTCGCCAACTTGAACACCGGCCCTGGCGAGCCCGGCTTCGGTGTCGCCTTGGAGTTCAGCGTGGAGCACGAAGGGGTTCGCTACTTCGTGGCGCACGAACCCACCCATGGCCACGAACTGTGGCGCAGTGATGGCCGCCCTGCGGGTACCTACCGTCTGACCGATTTGTGCCCAGGTTCCTGCGGCGGCGTAGGCACCCTGTACGGCTTCGTCGGCGGCAAACTGATGTTCCAAGGCAACGACGGCAGCGGCTTCCACGAGCTGTGGCGGACCGACGGCGCCGTCGGCGGCGAGGAGCCGGTGGCGGATCTGTGCAAGAGCTTGGCTTGCGAACGCGGCTTTTCCTCGTGGCAGCTCTGGGCTGATCGTCTCTGGCTGGTGTCCCTCTCGGCTTCCCGAACTCCGGCCCTGTGGTCGACCGACGGCACCCCCACGGGCACCTTCCGGGCCGGCAACTTGTGCCGCGACTTCGGCCTTTGCTCCGCGAACGACATCCCCAGCCAAATCGTGCTCGTTGGCCTAGTTCGCGGTGGCGAGGGCCTGCTGCTGCGCGTCGATTTTGGGCTTCGCACGCGGCTCTACCGCACCGACGGCTCGCCCGCGGGGACGGTGCTGCTGAACGAGGAGCCCGCGGAGCCGGCCACGGGCGCCTTGTCCCGGGCGTCGGCGAACGACGACTTCTTCGTCGACGGCACCTGGCTGTGGCGGACGGACGGTACCGTCGTCGGCACCCACCGAGTGCGCGACCTCGCGGAGCTCGTGCCTCCGCCTTCCGTCGTTTCCGTGCAGGCCTCCTCGACCCGAGACGGGGTCTTCGACGCGGTGCTTTCCTCCGGCCTCTGGTTGCGTTCGGACGGCACCTCCGAGGGCACGCTTCTGCTGGGCGAGGTCGGTTTCCCGCACCGGTTCGTCTCTCTCGGCTCCCGGCTCTTCGTCGTCACCGACGGCGGCCTGTGGACGGCCGAGGGCGCTCCAGCCGTCCCAGTGAGGATCTTTACTTCTCTCTTCAGTCCCCAGGGCGTCGCCGTGACCGCAGACCACGTCTTCGTCCTGGGCAGCAGTCGACTGTGGATCAGTGATGGGACGGCCCTCGGTTCGCGGACGATCACCTTGCCCGAAGGGTTCGTCACGGAAAGTGAACTGGCGAGCTTGGGCCCGGAGGTCGTCCTGGGCCGGGGGAATCGCGAGCTGTGGCGGGTGGATGCGACGGGCCAGGCCGCGCGCATCGCCGAGTTGATACCCTCTGACGGCTCGTCGCAGATCACAAAACAGGTCGAGCTGGCCGGCAAGTCCTTGTTCGTCGCCGAGGACACGCCGTTCCAGTCACGGCTCTATGCCTCGAACGGTACGCCGGAGGGTACCGTGCTGCTGGACCCCGAACCCGCCTTCGAGGTGTTCTTGCGGGTCGGGCGCAAGGTCTACTACTCGGGTGTCCGCGTCACCGACGGCACGCTGGCGGGCACGGCCGCGATCCACACGGTGCGGGGTCCCCACTACCTCGAGCCGGTGGCGACACTCGGTAACCGGCTGATCTTCGCCGGACACCGCTCGGGCTTCGTACGCTGTAACCCCGGGGAGACCGAGCTGTGGATCAGCGATGGCAGGAAGGAGGGGACGCGGCAGATCGCCGACTTGAATCCCTATTCCGCTCCCGGCCCCCCGGGCGCCACGCAGTGTGACGCCGTCCCGCTGTCGTCCGAGCCAGGCCCCGGGGCGACCTTGGGCGGGAAAGTGCTTTTCTCCGCGGACGACCTCGTGCACGGGCGCGAGTTGTTCGTCACCGACGGCACCCGCGCGGGCACGCGCTTGGTGGCGGACATCCACCGCGGAACGGTTTCCAACTCCGAGACGAACACGGGCGCGGGGCCGTCGCTGCCGGCCCAGGTCGGCATCGGCTCGAGCCCAACGGACTTGGTCACCCTGGGCCGGGTCGTGCTTTTCGTGGCCGACGATGGGCGCACCGGTCGCGAGTTGTGGGTGTCGGACGGCACGTCCCGGGGTACCAAGCGGTTGGCCGACCTGGCGCCCGGCCCTGCGAGCTCGTTCCCGCGGAATCTCGTGGTCGTCGGCCGCAAGGTCTTCTTCTTTGCCCGCGTTGACGGCGCCGAGCGGCTCTTCGCAACCGACGGCACCGCCCGCGGTACGGTGCTCGTGAGCTCCCTCGTCCGCCAGGGCGCGGCCGTCTTGCCCGGGCGCCAGCTCGTGGCCTCCGGCGGCAAGGTCTATTTCGATGCCGCGACGCCGGCTTCCGGCGTCGAGCTGTGGGAGAGCGCCGGCACCGAGCCCACGACCCGACTCGTCGCCGATCTCTACCCGGGCTTCCGCGGCTCCTTGCCGCGGCATCTGTTGGCCGTTCCCGGGGGTGTCGTCTTCGCGGCCTCCGACGGCGAAACCGGGTATGAGACCTGGTGGAGCGACGGCCGGCGGATGGTGGCGCTCGGAGACATCGCTCCCGGGCCGGACGCGAGCAGCCCGGGCCCTTTCGAGCGCCTCGGGCGGAAGCTCCTGACCGGTGCGGACGACGGCGTCCACGGTCGCGAGTTGTGGTCCATCCCTCTCGATCTCGACTGAACCCACGGCCCGGAGGAGCGGGGCGAACTTCTTCAAACTAGGACACTAGGGCGCGACCGCCGGTTTGACACAGCCGCCGACCGATTGCCATAATGGCGCGAGATCACGGGGTTCCAGTCGTTTCGAAACGGCTCATCGGAGGGTTCTTCCACCCCGCGGTTTTCTTCTACCCAGTCCCTCTCCGGAGGGCGCGAGGATGGCCATGGCAGGTTGCGCAGGGTGTTCCTTCCGAGGAATGTCGACGGCGGTCGAGCAGTCCTTCGTCGGCGTTCGGTTCGAGGAAGAGACCAATCTGACGGTCTGCGCGTCGCCGGAGCCGTTCCGGAACGGGGATCAGCTCGTGGTCGAAACCGACCATGGGCCGACGTTCGGCCGGGTGGAGAAGGCTCCCATGCCGATCTTCAAGCCGTGCCAGAAGTCGAGTGCGATGAAGATCTTGCGGCGGGCCACGGAGGCCGATCGCGAGGCCTACGAGCGGCAACGCCAGAACGAGATCGCGGGCAAACGGTTCTGCCAAGAGCACGCGCGTAAACTGGGCCTCGAGGACATGAAGGTCTCGAAGGTCCGGTTCGCCCTCGACAACGACCACGCCACCTTCTACTTCACGGCCAACGGCCGAGTCGATTTCCGCCAATTGGTCCGCGACCTCGGGCGCCAGTTCTCCGTGCGGGTCAAGATGGTCCAGGTCGGTGCCCGCGACGAAGCGGGCCTCCTGGGCGGCGTCGGCGTTTGCGGTCGCACCTTGTGTTGCTCTTCCTGGCTCAAGGACTTCCAACCGATTTCCATCCAGATGGCCAAGCGCCAGGGCCTTTCCCTCAATCCGTCGAAGATCTCGGGCCAGTGCGGCCGCCTGTTGTGCTGCCTCGCCTACGAGGATGACCAGTATAAAAAGCGCCGGCCCGAGACCGGCGCCTCTCCCGAGTTGCCCGAACATGTCGAATCGTAAGTTGATCCGCCCCGATAGCCTGGACACCAAGAAGGAGCCGGGGCCGCGTGGGGCGCGCCGCAAACAGGCTCCTCCCGAGCAGACCAATGCCGAGGAGTTCTACTACCTCAAGCAGATGGCCGCCAAGACGCCGATGGTGGTCATTCTCACCAACGACGAAGAGCTGCACGGTTGGATCGAGTGGTATGACAAGGGCATGATCAAGTTCAATCGGACCGAGGGTCCGAATCTGGTCATCTCGAAACACGCCATCCGCTACATGTACAAGGAAGAGGAAGTCCGGCGTCCGCGGCGGCGTCGGCCGACGGATTCCGATCTTCCCGGCGACAGTGACGACTGAGCCGCGCCTGCTGGCCTTTACCCAGGGCGACCCGGCAGGCATCGGGCCCGAGATCCTGCTGAAGCGGCTCGCCCGGGGGGCGGACCCCCGCTTTCGACCCGTGTTGATCGCCGAGTGGGCCGCCCTCGAAGCGCTCCGCGAGACTCTTCCCGAAGCCCCGTGGGCGGCGTTGCGCCTTCTGCCGGCTCAGCCCGATCGCGCGACGCTGCTCGCTTCGGACGGCATTCCGGTGCTCGATCCGGTCGGGCTGCCGCGGTCGATCGAGTTCGGTGCACCCAGCGCGGCGGACGCGCGGGGGGCGCTGGCCGCCCTCGATCTCGGGATCGAGCTCGCGTCGTCGGGCGTCACGGACGCGCTGGTGACGGCCCCGGTGGCCAAGGAGCCGATCGCGCGTTTCGTGCTGCCCGGTTTCGTCGGCCACACCGACTACTTGGCCGAGAAGGCCGGCTTGAGCCGTTACGGCCGCGACTATCTGATGGCCTTCCTCGCCCCGGGGCTCAAAGTCGCCCTGCTCTCGACCCACGTCCCCCTGCGCCAAGCCCTCGACGGCGTCACCCCGCAAGCGATCGGGGAGGCCCTCGAGTGCCTCGTAAAGCACACAAGGGCGCAGCAAGCAGCGCCCCTACGGCCCGCTGGCGACGAGCGGTCCCCGTCGCGGCCGACCTCCGTGTCGGCCGATTCTTCGAGGTCTCCACGCATCGCCGTCGCGGGTTTCAACCCCCACGCCGGGGAGAACGGCCTCCTGGGCGCGGAAGACGCCGAGCTCGTGGCCCCTGCGGTGGCCGCCGCTCGCGCCCGCGGGTTAGACGTTCACGGCCCCGAAAGTGCGGACTCGCTGTTCGCCCGCGCGCGCCAAGGCGAGTTCGACTGGGTGCTCGCTCTCTACCACGACCAGGGCCTGATCGCGGTCAAGACCGCCGCCTTCGGCGAGGCCACCAACTGGACCGTGGGGCTGCCATACCTGCGTACCTCGGTCGACCATGGCACCGCCTACGGCATCGCCGGGCGGGGGGTGGCGGACGAACGGCCCTTGGCGGCGGTGGTCGAGACGACGCTGGAGTTATTGGCGGGCTGACACAAACTCCGCCTTCGAACGTAGAGTCAAGCGTCGCGGATCACTCCGGCCCGCGGCCAGCCTTGGAGAAATCCATGTTTCGAGCTCCCCAGTTCGTCCGCGCGAGCCTCCTGCTCGCTTGCTTCCTCTTGCTCCCCTCCCTCGCCCAGGCCGATCTCGCGGCCGATCTCGACCGCCTTTTCGCCGCCAACTACCCCCCCGACCAGCCGGGTGCGGCGGTGCTCGTCGAAAAGGACGGCAAAGTCGTGCTGCGCAAGGCCTACGGCCTAGCGGACGTCGAACTCGGCGTGCCGCTCGCGCCGGACATGGTCTTTCGGCTCGGCTCGATCACCAAGCAGTTCACCGCGGTGCTCGTGATGCAGCTCGTCCAAGAGGGCAAACTCTCGACCGACGACCTGCTGACCAAGTTCCTGCCCGAGTTTCCCGCCGCCCAGGCCGGGGGAGTGACCGTTCACCATCTGGTCACCCACACCTCCGGTGTCCCGAGCTACACCGATCAGCCGAGTTGGCCGCCGCGGATGCGCGAGGACCTGACCGTCCAGCAGATCCTCGACATCACCAAGGACTTGCCGCGGGATTTCGCCCCGGGTACCCGCTGGAAGTACTCGAACACCGGTTACGTCCTGCTCGGCGCCATTCTCGAGAAAGTCACCGGGAAGCCCTATGCCGAGCTCGTGGACGAGCGCATTTTCAAACCCCTCGGCATGAGCCGGTCCTACTACGGCGACGAATCGCGCCTGATTCCGCATCGCGTCAAGGGGTACGAAGGGTCCGGCGAGAGTCTCCAAAACAGCCCGTACTTGTCGATGACCCAGCCCTACGCCGCGGGTTCGTTGCTGTCGACCGTCGACGACCTCGCCAAGTGGAACGCCGCGCTCTACGGCGAGTCCCTGCTCCAGGCGAGCTTCCGGGATCGGTTGTGGCAGTCGGCCAAACTCGCCGACGGCGTGGACACCCACTACGCCTTCGGTTGGGGAACTTGGGAGTACGAGGGCTACCGGATGATCTCCCACAGCGGCGGCATCAACGGCTTCCGGACCGATGCCGTGCGCGTGCCGGACGCGCGGCTCTTCGTGGTGGTGCTGTCGAACCACCCGGGGGCGACCAAGGGGCCGAGCGACATGACTCTGACCGCCACGGCGCTGGCCCTCGGTAAGCCGCTCGACGCCCGGCCGGCGATCGAGCTGCCGGCCGCGAAGCTCGACGAGTACGTCGGGGTCTACGAGATCGAGGGCGACCCGAATCAGCTCCGCGTGGTCACCCGGGAAGGAAACAAGCTCTTCACCCAGCGCACCGGCGGCGGCAAGTTCGAAGTTCGCGCCCAGCCCGGGGATCGCTTCTTCTATCCGGACTCGGTCAATGTCATCCAGTTCGATCGCGATGCCGCCGGCAAGGTCGTGGGCCACCGCATGATCCGCAACGTCGGCGCCGAGGAGCCGGCCAAGAAGGTCGACCGTCCCGCTCCCGCCGCCCGCCAGGAAATCCAACTCGATCCCGCCACGCTCGACGGCTACCTTGGCCAGTTCGAGTTGGCGCCGACCTTCGTGATCGCCATTACCCGCGAGGGCGACGCCCTCTTCGCCCAGGCCACCGGCCAGCCCAAGTTCCCGATCTTCGCCGAGAGTCGGGATCGTCTGTTCCTGAAGGTGGTAGACGCGGTGATCGAGTTTCAGCGCGACGCCGCGGGTGCCGTCACCGGCATCGTGCTGCACCAGGGCGGGCAGCAGATGCCGGGCAAGAAGAAGTGACGAACGTGCTCGTTCACTCGCCGGTCGGCCGCAGCTGGTCGGCGAGCGAACGGGTCTGCTCAGTGACGACGTTGCCCGTGTGCAAAGTGTTCTTGCGCTCGACCAGGAGCAGCTGCACCTCGGCCTCGGCCACCGGGCGGTGGTTGACTCCCTTGGGGACCACGGTCATGTCCCCGGGGCCGAGCTCGAGGACGCCGTCTTCGAGCTCGATGCGCAGGTGGCCCGCGAGCACGAAGAACATCTCGTCTTCGTTTTCGTGGTGGTGCCAGGGGAAGTCGCCCAACACGCGGGCGACCTTCACGTAGACCTCGTCGACTTCGCCGATCACCCGCGGCGACCACAACTCGGGCAAGGCGGCGGCGAGCTCACGGGGGCGGCGCACCGGGATCATGACGACTCCTCCTGGCGGCCCCCGAACAGCCCGCGCAGCAGCACGAGGCCGTGGCCGAGGCCGGCGAACAGGGTGACGCCCCAGATGTGCAAGAACGTGTCGGGAATGGCCTTCTTGGGGTTGTGGCGGTCATAAAGCAGGGCGACCTGCTGGCCGATTTGGTAGTCGGCGCGCGTGACCGGCTGGCCGTGACCGCGCACCGAACCGGCGGGCAGCGTGACGACTTGGGTTCCGGCGGCGGTTGGGAAGAACAGCGTAGCGCGGAACCGCGAGCAGTCGTAACGGTGCTTGCGCCGTCCGCAGCGACGATCCTCGCCTTGGATGCTCTGCACGGAGGCGGTGGTCTTTTCGGCTCGCGACAGGAACCAGATCCGCTCGCCCAAGAAGATCAAGAAGGCAAAGCCGAGCAGACCCGCCACCAGCATTGCCGCCTTGCGCCCGCTCATGAGGCCACTCCACGGCGGCCGAACAGGGCTCTGCCGAGGGCCACGAGCAGCGTTCCAAGCCCGGCGTAGAAGGCGCCTGCGAACAGCCAACCGAGACCGGCGAACCCACCGAAGTCACGCAGGGTTGCGAGTCGCCCGAGGCTGCGAAGAGCTGCACCCAGGCTGCCCCAGCTCTCGGGCTGGGACGGCCCGAAGAGATGGAAGCCGAACAAGGCGAAGACGTACCCCACCACCAGAGAGAGCACCAAGAGGGCCGGCAGGGCCGCCCATCCGCGCCGCTCTCCGCCCACGAAGTCGCGCAACGAGGCGCGGGTCGACACCACCCGCAATACCCGCAGGGCGCGCAGCAGGCGGGCAGCGACAGTGAAACTCCCCACCGCCGGGATCAGCGACAGGGCGACGAGCACGAAGTCGAAGAGATTCCAGCCGTCGCGGAAGAAGTCCGCGGGTCGCGGCCAGTAGGAGAGCAGGCGGGCCGCGATCTCGAGGACGAAGAAGACCTGGGAGATCAGAAAGATCGCCGACAGAGGCCCCTCGTACAACTCGGCGAGCTCAGGCGTCGCCTCGATGCCCATGGCCAAGGCGTTGACTAGGATGACGCCGAGCACCAGCTCGTCGAAGAGAGGATGGCCGACGAAGCGGCGAATCAAGGGCAGCACGGGGCGAAAGCGTACAAGATTTCTTCCCGGACGAGCGCAAGGAACCGGCAGCTCAAGGGTTGCAACATGGCCATTCGTCTATTCAATCCCTGGAGGTCCCCATGATTCGTCGCGTCGTCCTCTTCCTCGCTCTGGCCTCGTTCCCCCTCGTCGCCCACGCTCAGGGCTGCCAGGCGATCAACGGAGTCGTCTACGGTACTTACGTCGACAACCAGGGAGCGACGCGAAATTTGCTGCTCGACCTGCGGATTCCCACCGCCGCACCGGGGCCGACACCGCTCGTCGTGTGGGTCCACGGCGGTGGCTGGAGCGGCGGCTCGCGGGCGATGCCCGCGCGGGCCTCGGCCTTGTGCGAGCGAGGGTACGCCGTGGCCTCGATCGACTATCGGCTGACCGGAACCGCGCCGTGGCCCGCCCAGGGCCAGGACTGCAAGGGCGCCTTGCGCTGGTTGCGGGCGAACGCCGCGACCTACGACCTCGACCCGGATCGCTTCGGTGTCTGGGGTTCGTCCGCGGGCGGCCACCTGGTGGCCTGGTTGGGCACCGCGGGGGGAGTCGGGCCGACCACCTTCGGCAACACTACGATGGACCTCGAAGGCACCACCGGCGGGCACCTCGACCAGTCGAGCCGGGTCCAGGCCGTGGTCGATTGGTATGGCCCCACGGATCTCCTGTTCATGAAGATGTACCCGAGCGGCATCGACCACGAGGCCGCGAACTCGCCGGAAGGCAACCTCGTCGGGGGGCCGGTGGCGGAGAACCCCGAACGCGTGGCCATGGTCAACCCGATCAGCTTTTTGTCGCCGGACGATCCGCCGTTTCTCCTGATGCACGGCACCGTCGACAACACCGTGCCCTTCCACCAGAGCGAGCTGCTGTACCGGGCGCTGGTGAACCGTGGCCTGGCCGCGACCTTCACGCCGATCCTCGACGCGGGCCACGGCGGCGGCAACTTCGATGCCCCGGCGACGCTTGCCCAGGTCTACGACTTCCTCGATCAGCACCTGTTGGACCTTCCGGACGTGCGGGTGGCGATTCACGCGAACACCGCGACGACGGCGGAGAACGCCGGTGCCGTTCAGTTCAAGGTTGCGCGGACGGGTTCGACGGTCGGGGAGCTGGCGGTCTCGTTGACGACCGCAGGTACCGCCAGCGCCGGCCAGGATCACGCCGCGGTGCCGCCCACCGTCACGATTCCCATGGGTGAGACGGAAGCCAGCTTTACCGTGGCGCTCGCTAACGACGGTGCGGTCGAAGGCCCCGAGACGTTGAGTCTGGTCTTACGACCCACCACGAGCTACCGGTTGGCTGCCGAGGCGACCGTGGCAACGGTGACGATCCTCGACGACGAATCGGCCACCGGTCGCCCCGTGGTCACGCTCGTCGCCGCGGACCCGGTGGCCTCCGAGTTCGGGCCCGACCCCGGTACCTTCCGGCTCACTCGCTCCGGCTCGACGGCGAGCTCCCTCACCGTCAACCTCCGGACCTCGGGCACGGCCATCCCCGGCACGGACTACTCGGCTCTCGGGGCCACGGCGGTGATTCCGGCGGGGCAAGCGAGCCTCGACCTGACGGTGACGCCGGTCGCGGACACCTTGCTCGAAGTCACCGAGACGGTCTTCCTGGCGATCCAACCCGCGGCGGGGTATGCCCTGGGCGCTCCGGCGGTCGCCGGAGTCCGCCTCGGCGAGCGCGACCAGTTGGCCACGACGCCCATCGTCGGGGTCGTAGCCATCGATTTCGAAGCCGCCGAGGCGGGGGACCCGGGGGCGTTTCTCGTCTCCCGAACGGGAGCGACGACCGCCAGTCTGACCGCCTTGTTGCAGCCCGGCGGGACGGCTACGAATGGTGGTGACGTCGTCGCCCTTCCCACCTCGGTGACTTTCGGCATCGGCGTCAACCGCGTCACCGTGGCGCTGACGCCCAACGACGACGCGGCGGTGGAGGCACCGGAGACCATGACCCTGCGGGCGCGAACCGGCACGGGGTATCTGATCGGTCCCACCAGTGCGCCGGTGACGATCCTCGACGACGACAGTCCCTGACGGCGGCTATGATGCCCCCACCGTGGGGCCTCTCCGTCGTTTCGTCAAGCGCGTTCCTGGGGCCGTGGCCGCGGTGGCGGCCCTGCGCCGGGGTCAGGCGCGGCTCGGGCGAGCCGTCCGGCACGGCCGTCACTGGTGGCGCCGCGCGCCGGACGGTCTGCCGATCCCCCCGCCGGAGCTGCTGTACCGCGTCAGTGGTGCCGCGGACGTCGAGTGGTTCCTGCGCGGGGGCGCCTGGGCCCGGCAGGCGATCGAACAGATCCTGGCCGCCGCCGGTGCCTCCCTTCCGGCAGGCGCCCGAGTGCTCGACTTCGGCTGTGGTTGTGGCCGTGTGGCACGCGCGTGGCTAACGGCCGGCGACTGGCGTTTCACCGGCACGGATGCTGATTCAGCCGCGGTGCGCTGGTGTCGTCGCCACCTGCCGAAAGCTCACTTCCTGAGCAACGGCCCGTGGCCCCCGCTCGCTCTGCCGGCCGCCTCCTGTGATCTCGTCTACGCCCTCTCGGTCTTCACGCACCTACCGGAGGCCCAGCAGCGAGCGTGGTTCGCCGAGCTCGGCCGCGTTCTCGCTCCGGAGGGTTGGCTGGTCGTCTCTGTGCACGGCGAGGCTTATCTGCCCGAACTCGGGCCGGTCGAACAGGCAGCCTTTCGGAGCGGGGAGCTGGTCGTGGTGGGGGGCGACGAAGCGGGCTCGAACGCCTGCAACGCCTTCCACCCGACTGCCGCGGTGCCGGCCCTGGCCATCGGGTGGGAGATCGTGGCGCGTTGGCCGGAAGGGGCTCGCGGCAACCCGAAGCAGGATTTGCTCCTGCTTCGGAAAGCGCGCTGACGTGCGAACGGGTCTCAGGCCGTGGCGGAGGTGGGCATGGTGACCACCTTGGCGACGTCACCCTTCGACGAGGTCAACTCGTCGCGCAGCCCGAGCAAGCGGCGCAGGTGCTCCTGCTGGGCTTCGATGACGCCGGCCAGCAAAGTGTTCACGGCTGGATCGTCGACCGCGGCGATGAGCTTCGGGTAGAGCACGTCGTTTTCGTAACGCTCCTCGGCAATTTCGGCCGCGAGGTCCGTCAAGCCGCCGCGCACCTTGCCGGTGGCTTCGAGCTGGCGGATGGCGAGCTCGTCCTTGGCCGCTGCGAGGGTCAACCAGCGGTCCGCGAGGTTCGGCAGTCCGTCCCGCCGGGCACGCTCGGCGTAGGCCCGGAACTTGGCCGCGGCGGCCGCTTCGGCCGTGAAGCCGGTCTTCAGATATTCCTGGACGCGGGGGATCCTGGACACGGGTTCTCCTTGAGCGATGGGCGAAAGCTGTTGGGCCGAGAGCCGGGCGAACTGCCCTTGACCCGGCGAATTGTAACGGAGCACAGGGCGGAAACGAAAGTCGCGACCGTCTTGCCGTGTTTGGAACAAGCACGACCCTGTCCGCGTATGACAGAGTGATCGCGTCCGAGAACCCGTTTCACCACGTCGAATCACTCGTGCTGCGCCGAACCTGGATACCGCTCGCTGCCGTGGCCCTCGTGTTGGCCTCGACGGGCCTTTTGGCCTTCAGGGTCGAGGTACCGGTACTGACGGTGCTCGCCCAGATCGTGTTCTGGTTCGTCTTTCTCGCGAGTGGCTTCTGGCTCGCCAGCAAGGCCTACCAACGCTTGCTGTGGCGGGTGTCGGGGCGCCTCGCCTTCTCCTACTTCCTGATCGGCGTCGTGCCGATCCCCTTGGTCGGTGCGCTGGTGCTGCTGGTCGGATGGGTGCTTTCCGGCTTCTTCCTCGGCCACCTGTTCCGCGCGGACCTGCTGACACTGGTGCGCCAGACCGTGGCCGCCGCGGCCCACGCCAGCGGTGAAGCGACAACCGAGGAGGACTCACCCTTCGCCTTCGCCCACTATGCCGGTGGCGTGCGAGTGGCCGGAGATCCGCGGGCGCCCGCGACCTGGCCCGAGTGGCTGGCCGTGGCGACCCGCGAGAACCAGGGCAAGGTGCCCCAGTTCGTAACCCTGCCCGGCGGCGACAGCACCCTGGCCGCGGCGGTCGGCGCGGAACGCCCCGGCAGCGGCACCTTGGCCTTCGTCCACCGCGACGTCGGAGAGCTCCTGCGCTCGCGCGCGGGCTTCTGGATCGGCCCCCTACAGAGTGCGGACGATCGCGAGTCGTCACGGATTTCGGTCGGCAGCACCGAGCTCAATTTCCGTGCCGAACCAAGCTCGAAGCAGGAGATGGTCGAGCTCGGCCACGAGCGCCGGCAGTTCTTCCTGGAACGTTCCAAGGGCAGCCGGTGGCTCGACAGCCCCTTCGTTCGCTGGGTCCATCGCACCCCGCCGAGTCGCGATTTCGCGACCGGCGCCGATGCTGAGGCGGGCGGTTCTTTCGTCTTGGCGGCGACGCTGCGCATGGTCGGCCGCCCCTTGGCCTCGGCGGATACGGAGTTCAGCGAGTTCGTCTGGGTCGCCTTCCTGGCCCTTTCGGTGTTGCTCTTCGTCTTGTACGCCGTCGCCGAGCTGATCGCCTTGACGCTGATCTTCGGGCTCTCGCGGGCGGTCTCCCGGCTCTACCGGGCGACTACCCAGATCGCCGAGGGCGACTTTTCCGTGCGCATTCCGGTGCGGCGAACCGACCAAGTCGGCGCCCTCCAGCAGGCCTTCAACACGATGGCCGCCAATCTTCAGGATCTGGTCGCCACGGCAGCCCAGAAGGAGCTTCTGGACAAGGAGCTCGAAATCGCCCGGGAAGTCCAGAAGAGCCTGCTGCCGCAGTCTTTGCCGACCCGCGAGGCGCTCGACCTGGCGACCTTGTTCGAGCCGTCGGCGGCGATCGGTGGCGACTATTTCGACATTCTGCGTTGGGGGGACGACCACCTCGCGGTGGTGATCGCGGACGTCTCGGGCCACGGCTTGCCGACCGGGCTGCGTATGGCCATGGTCAAGGCGGCGCTCCAGATCCTCGTCGAGCAGTGTGACGATCCCACGGAGATCCTGGGCCGGCTCGACGGTGTGGTGCGTGGTGAGGGGGGTGAGCGATTCTTCGTGACAGCCACTCTCGGCCGGCTCGACTTCCGGCGCGGCAAGCTCGAGTTGGCCAATGCCGGCCACCCGCCGACCTACCTGCTATCGGGCGGAACCGTGCGGGAAATTCTCCTGCCCGGTTCGCCGCTCGGGGCCCTGCGGCGCAACTACGGACAAGCGACCCTCGACATCGCCGACGGGGATGTTCTCGTGTGGCTCTCCGACGGCCTCGTCGAAGCCTCCGATCCCGCCGGCGACCCGTTCGGCTACGACCGTATCGTGGATTGCCTCGCGGGCACCACCCAAAGTGCCACCGAAGTGCGCGATCGCCTGCTCGCGGCCGTCGCTGCCCACGCCCGCGGCACCGCCGCGAGCGACGACCGCACGCTGGTGGTGCTGCGCTACACCGGAAGCAGTACAACGGCGACCAAAGCCTGAGGGAGATTGCGGAGCTTCTGCGCCTCGGGAAGTGATCCCCCCGTGGGATCTTCTCCGTTCGATGTCCGAACGGATCTCTTCCTCGACCCAGGAGGTCCAAGCATGTTCCGGAAGTTCGCTCTCTTGACGCTCGTCGTCCTCGCGGTGGCCGCCGCTCCCCTCCAGCTCCAGGCCCAGTGCACCGGTTGGCCTTCGAACACGACCTTGACGCCCGGCTCGTCCTTCTCGGACACCATCTCGGTGTCCGGTTTGGCCTTCGCCACCTACTACATCCAGACCTCGGTGACCGGTAGCGCCGGCATCATCAACCTCGGGATCACCGCCCTGCCGGGCTTCACCCAGGGCACCCAGAAGGGTTTCGTGGGGACCGGCACGACGCTCTACCTGAGCTTCGTGATGGCGAATACCGCCCTGCCTGGCCGGACCTCGACGATCACCAGCCGGGTCTACAACTCGGCCGGCGCCACCGTGTGCTCGAACAGCTTCGTGGTCACCGTGGCGGGCGACGCTTGTCCGCTCGACGCCTTCTGGCTCGATCCGAATCCCACCGCCTGGAACGACGGCACGAACGTCGATGCTTGGTACGACGGTGCCAACTGCTACGTGCACGCCTTCCCGACCAGCGACGGCTCGTTCTTCGTCTACAACAATGCCTACTACGTCAGCCGCGGTCCGAACGGCTTCTGTGAGGCCGGCTGGTTCGACGGCGCCAACTGCCTGCTGGGTTGGGCACCGCAGGGCAAGAACGGCTTCAAGTACGGCACGTCCTTCTACTATCAGCCCTGATTCAGCGGGGAACCGAGGTGGGGAAGCGGGGAGAGCGTTGGCTCTCCCCGCTTTTTCTTGGCGGTGCCGGGTTCAGCGGAAGGCGGCGACGGTGGTCCGCGTGGTGTTGAGCACGCGGGTGTTGTCGCTGCGGGTGGTGGTCCCCATGGCCACGCCGTTGTACAGCTTGGCGGGGTTCGACCAATAGTTGAGGCGTGGGCAGCCGGCCGGGCAGTCGTAGGCCATGATCGTGCGCCAGGACGGGTTGCCGGTGTAGCGGTAGCCGTGGCCGTAGGCGTAAGGCGTATTGGTCCCGTCCGTGGACGGATCGTGCCGGGCGCTCTGCAGGTGGCCGATCTCGTGGCCGAAGGAGTAGTAACCCGTGGCGCAGCTCCAGTGAGCCACCGCGAAGGCCGTCGCGGCGGTCGAGCCGATGCCCGAGGCGAGCCCGCAGGACGACGAGTTGTTGATCAACAGCACTGCGACGTCCGCCGCCACGCTGTTGCGCGTGGTGTGGATCGAGTCCATGAAGCCATCGGTGGTCCCCCGGTAGCGGGACAGGTCGGTCGAGAAGCTGCTGCTCTGGGTGTAGGTCACCTGCCCGGAGCCGGCGAGGATCAGGTCGATCAGCACGCCGCTGTTGGTGTAACCCTGGTTGGTCTCGGCCACGGCGAGGGTGATCAGGCCGTTGATGTCCCCCGACGCCGAGGCGGCCGAGCTGGTGTAGTTGACCAGCACGCGGATGACCGTGTCGACCCGGGAGTTCGGGTCACCACCGGCCATCGGTACCGTCTTCAGCTTGGAGTACTCCGCCGGATGATCCGGGGGCATCAACTTCGAGTCGAGAGCCACCAGGGCGTGGTCGCCGGTCTTGAGCGGCCGTAGCTGGAAGGTCTCACCCTGCCAGTGGACCGTGCCGGTCAGCTTGTCGCCGTTTCGAACCATCGTCACGCTGTTCGTCGGGTCGAAGGTCTGGGCGGCCGTGCCGACATCCGCGATCAGGTCGGACACCAACACGCCGGACCACACCAGCATGTCGCCCGCGGTGTCGTAGGCGTCGGTCTGGTAGGCCCGCAGGCCGAGGCCCGGTGCCAGGGGGAGGGCAAAGGAGGCGGTCTCCTTGCGCAGCAGGCCGGGTCGCGCCCGGACCACGTCGACCACGTCCACGGCCGGATCGTTCGCCAGGGCCTGGTACGAAGTGTCGAGCGTCAGGGCTCTGCGCGCCAATTCGCGCTCACCCAAGCTCGCGATGAGGTCGTCTTCGCCACCGAAAGCGGCCGGCGCGATGGCCAAGCCGAGGGCGATAAGGGTCGTCGACAAACACCAGTTCCTCATGTCCAACTCCTTCCAAGGACAATAGATGGAGCCCTGCCCAGGAGGGCAACGACGCCGACGTCAGGACCAAGGGCTCTGGCTAGAAGAGTGAGCGCGGAGGAAGGACCGGGACAGGGGGTGAGCTGACGGCTCAGCCGTCGGCAGCCTTCTCGATCTTTTCGCCGGCCTCTTCGATCACCTCGCCCACCTTCTTACCGGCCTTCTCGGCGGCGTCGCCGATTTTCTTGCCGGCTTCCTCGGCTTTGTCCGCGGCCTTCTCGCCGGCTTCTTCGATCTTGTCGCCCAGGGCGGCGGCGGTTTCGTCGATGTGGTCGGTGGCCTTGTCGATCTTCTTCTTGGCCTCGGCCACGGCCTTGTCGATCTTCTCTCCGGCTTTTTCCGCGGCGTGACGATCGGAATGGCAGGCGCCCGTCAGCAGGCCGACGAGCGTGAGGGCGAGAGTGATCCGATGCTTCGTTTTCATGAGGAAGGCTCCTCTCGGGCCGGCAGGACTTTGTCGTAGATCTCCCCGATCGGGAGGGTGGCCGCCAAGGAGTCGAGCACGAGGCTGGCGGCCGGGTCTTCGTAGACGGTCAGCACCCACTGCTCGTTGCGCCGCCGGTAGTGCTCCACCCGCATCTTGTCCTGCGACACCAACACGTAGTCGACCAGCGAGTCGAGCCGCCGGTACAGGGCGAACTTCTCGCCGCGGTCGTAGGCCTCGGTTGACGGCGACAGGACTTCCACGAGGAGCCCCGGATTGAGCAGGGTATCGGCCTGTTCGTCGTCGAAGATCGGCTCACCGCACAAGCCGGTCAAATCGGGGTAGGTGTAGAGCCCCGCCGAGTCGACGCGCACGCGCATGTCGGCCATGAAAATACGGCAAGGCCGGCCGCGCAATTGGTAGTGGATCGCAGCGAAGCAATTGCCGGCAATGACGTTGTGGTTGGCGCTAGCGCCGGACATGGCGACGATCTCGCCGTCGATAAGCTCGCTCCGGAACTCGGCGGCGCGCTCGAGGGCGAGGTACTCCTCGGGCGTGTAGCGTGGTTTCTCGAGGGGCTGCATGATTCAAC
Organism: Thermoanaerobaculia bacterium; assembly: GCA_033762835.1. Classification (GTDB taxonomy): domain Bacteria; phylum Acidobacteriota; class Thermoanaerobaculia; order Multivoradales; family DATKCC01; genus JANRLG01. Next base: position 7,612 of record JANRLG010000180.1, on the reverse strand, counting down.
TCTACCAGGGGTGCGGCGAGGGTGGGAGCCCGCCGGACGGACCTCCCACCCATGTGCGTCAGGCTAGCCGTCGTCGCGCCTCCGCGGTGGCTTCGAAGAGTTGATCGAAGGACTCGAGCACGAAGAGCACGCTTTGGAGCTCATCGGTCTTGACCTGCTGGTCGAAGACGCCGTCGAGGCAAAAGGGCCGCCTCTTGGCGCGTTCCGACAGGGCGTTGTCGGCATCCTTCGAGGACGAGATGAGGCCGCTGCCGTAGACCTTCACCTCGCCGTTCTCGCGGATCAGCCCGAACTCCACGGTGAACCAGAATAGCCGGCCGAGTTGCTCCAAGGCCCGCGAGTCCGAGGTGCCCGCGGCGAGGCGGCCGAACTCTTGAAGGTAGTCGGCGAACACCGGGTCGGCATGGAGCGGCACGTGGCCGAAGACGTCGTGGAAGATGTCGGGTTCGGTGATGTAGTCGAGCGAATCGAGCCCGCGAATCGTGATCGTGGTCGGGAACTGACGTTCGGCCAAACAGTGGAAGAACTCTCCCGAGGGCATGAAACCGGACACCGGCAACGCGCTCCATCCGGTGAGCGGCGCCAACCGGCGGTTCACCGCTGCGAGATCGGGAACCACTTCCGGTCCCAGTCCGATTTTCTCGAGGCCCCGGAGGTAGACCGCGCTGGCGGTCGTCGCGAGCCGCGCCATCCGCCGGGCGTAGAGGATCGACCACGCCTCGTGGTGCTCGGGGCGGTACCTCGACCACTCCTGGGCGACCAGGAATTCGCAGGCGAGACTCTCGAGGAGGATGGACGACATAACGACGACTCCTTTCCGTGCCTTGGGCACAAAAAAAGAGCGGCCCGTGGGTGTCAACCACGGGCCGCTCGGGGTGCTGAACGTTGCTTCTAGGCGTGTCTAATCGCCGCGGAGCTCTCCCCGGTGTCCCTTGTCGCAAGGGTAGTAATACCGGACGGCGGAGGAGCGGGCGGCGCGAGACATGGCGGTCAGGGTACCACCCTCTCGGCGCTCGGGGGAAGAGCTGCTTCTAGGGCACCTTCGGCGGCCCGCGCCCACTGCCGGGTGCGCCGGGTGATCGAGTGGTCCGGACCGTAGTGGGCTTCGAGGGGCGGAAGAGCCTCCGCGAGCACTTCCCGGGCCTCGGCACGGCGTCCGCGAGCCAACAGGCAACCGCCCCACGCGCTCTCCGTCTCCGCTCGCCGCCAAGAGCCCGCGGGCTGATCTTTCTGGACCGCCAAGGCCTCGGTGAGAAACGGCTCGGCAGCGGCGGCCCGGCCCTGCAGGACGAGGGCCAGACCGAGGCGCGTGAGCGGGGCCGCGAGCCGCTGGTGCCCCGCGGTCAAGCTGCGTCGGCGTTGCGCCAGGGCTTCGCGGAAACGCCCCTCGGCCGCGGTCCAGGCGCCTTGATCGACATCCAAGTCACCGAGGTTGATCAGAATCGCCGAGATGTTCGGGTGCTCCGGCCCGAGCGTCATCCGGCTGCTGGCGAGCGCTTCTTCGAAAGCGGCGCGAGCGCTGCCGAGATCGCCCTGGGCGTGGGCGATTTTGCCCAGGTTGTTGAGGGTTTCGGCGAGCTGCGTGTGAGTCGGGGAGAACAGCCGTCGGCGCAGACGCAGAGCCAGCTCGACCAGCGGTCGGGCCTCGGCCGGGCGCTTGCGTTCGAGCAGCAGAGCGGCCAAATTGTTGAGATTGGTGGCGACTTGGGGGTGGTCTTCCCCCAGGCTCGCGCGGTGGAAGGCCAGGGCCTCGCGCATGGCGGCCTCGGCGGCATCGAGCCGGCGTTTTTGATACCAGACCGCGGCGAGGTTGTTGAGGGTTTCGACCGTGGCCGTGTGGGCGGCGCCGAACGTGTGCCGGCGGAGAGCCCAAGCACGGACCAGGGCCCCCTCGGCCTGATCGAAGGACCGTTGCTGGTAGCGGGCCATGCCGAGAGCGTTCAGCGTCACTGCCAACTCGTCCGGCGGGGCACCCTGCCGTTGGCTCGCGAGGGCCGCCTTGAGCTCCGTGACCGCTTGCTCGAAGGCCCCCCGGTGGACGAGCACCAGGCCCAGACGGCCCTGCACCGCGGCGGCGGAGGCGGGCGCGGCCGCGACCCGCGTCTGGAGAGCCAGGGCGTCCCGCAACAGGGGTTCGGCGGCCTCCGCGTCGCCGAGTTTCAGGTAGACCTGCCCGAGGGTATCGAGCATGGCGGTTTGGACTCGGGGTTCGGGCCCCAAGGCCGTGCGCACGCGCGCCGCACCGGCATCGAGGAGCTGGCGGGCGGAGATTTCGACACCCCGGGACTGGGCCGGGTCCGAGACTTCGAAGAGGTCGACCAGAAAGGCCGAAACCGCCTCGGCGGTGGCGCGCTGGGTTTCGGACTCCGCCAGCGCGGTCTCTGCCCGATCCCGGGCCTTACCGGCTTGGGCCGCCTGCCACAGGGCCGCGGCGGCGCCGCCCACGAGGCCCGCCGCGGCCAAGCCGGCGGCCGCCAGGGCTAGTTTGTTGCGGCGCGCGAAGCGGCCGGCGCGGTAGCGCCAAGTCGGCCGCCGGGCGGACACCGGGCGGCCTTCGAGATGCCGCAACAAGTCGTCCGCCAGACGCTCGACCGAGGGGTAACGCCGCTCTGGCTCCCGAGCCAACGCCGTCAGGAGAATGCCGTCGAGATCCCCCGCGAGCCGCCGCCGCAGGCTCGCCAGGGCCTCGGGGCCTTGCCAGAGCGGGTCCTCGACCTCCGCCGGGGCTTTCGCGAGGCATTGGCTCGGGGGCGGCGGGTCGGCCCCGAGCAGAGCGCGCTCGAGGGCTTCCGCACTGCCCAATCCGGCGAGCGGGAAGGGATGCCGGCCGGTCACCAAGCGATACAGCAGCACGCCCAGGGAGTAGACGTCGGTCGCCGTGGTGGCGGGCAAACCGCGCGCCTGTTCGGGGCTCGCGAAGGCGGGGGTCAGCAGCCGCAGGCCCTGGCGGGTGGCGACCGCGGTCTCGGGGTCGAGCTCCGGGTCGAGCAACTTGGCGATGCCGAAATCCAGCAGCTTGACGGTGCCTTCGTGGGTCACCAGCACGTTGGTGGGCTTGAGATCGCGGTGGACCACGAGGCGCGTGTGGGCGTAGGCCACCGCCCCGGCGACGTCCAGGAACAGCCGCAGACGGGCTTCGAGGGAAAGGGCCGCCTGGGCGGCGTACCGATCGATGGGTTCACCCTCGATGCGTTCGAGCACGAAGTAGGGGCGACCGTCGGCGGTCGTCCCGCCGTCGAGTAAATGGGCGATGTGCGGGTGGTCGAGGCTCGCGAGGATCTGGCGTTCCTGGCGGAACCGTTGGACGATCTCCTCGGTGTCGAGCCCGCGGCGCACAAGCTTCAATGCCACTTCCATGCGGAACGGCTCGTCGCGTTGGGCCAGGTAGACGGTCGCCAGTCCGCCGCGGCCGAGCTCGCGGAGAATGCGATAGGGCCCGATGCGTTCCGGCGGGGCCAGCTCGTCGGCACCGGCCAAGCGCATGACCGTGGCCACCGCCTCGCCCACGCGGTCGTCCGCGGGTTCCGCCGAGTCGAGCAGGGACAACACCTCGGCCGCGAGTTCGGCATCACCGGCCGCCTCGGCGTTGACGAAGGCCGCGCGGTCCGCCGGGTCCCGTTCCAAGGCGGCGTGGAACAGCGCCTCGATGCGCGGCCACAGCTCGGGGGAGTTCACGGTCACGATGTTATCGTCACTGTCTCATTTCCCTCTGGAGGCAACCATGGCTCGGACGCCCCTGTTCCGTCTCCTGCGCCGCTCTGCCCGTCTCGCGCGGGTCTCGCTCGCCACCGGTTGGGATGCCGGTGAAACGGTCGAGCGGGCCGCCGCGGCGCGCCTGTCCCGGCGCGAGCTGCTCGCCGGCACCGGCGCCTTGCTCGGCCTCGCGGCCTGCGGCCCCTTGGGCAAGTTGGGTGGCCGATCGAGCGACCGCCCCATCCTCATCGTCGGCGCGGGCATCGCGGGTTTGACCTGCGCTTGGCGGCTGCACCAGAAGGGTGTGCCGGTGCGCGTGATCGAGGGCCAGGATCGCGTCGGAGGCCGCATGTACAGCCTGGCCGGTCACTTTCCCGAGGGTCAGGTCTGCGAGTTGGGCGGTGAGCTGGTGGACAGCGGCCACAAGCATTTGCGCCGACTCGCTCGGCAGCTGCACATCCCCATGGACGACCTCGACGAAACCGATCCGGCGATCGCCGCGGACACCTGGTTCTTCGACGGCCGGCGGCTCTCGGAGGCAGAGATCGTGGCGGCCTTCCGGCCCCTCGCCGCCAAGATGGCCGCGGCCTGGGAAGAGGTCGAAGGAGACGGCTTCGACTACCGGAACCCGAACGGCGCCGAGCGCATCGACCGGCTGTCGATCGCCGCTTGGCTCGACGAAGCGGGGCTCGACGAGAAGGGGGGCTTCCTGCGCAAGCTCCTGGATGTCGGCTACGTCACCGAATACGGCCTCGAGATCGATCAGCAGTCGGCCTGGAATCTGCTCTATCTGATCGACTACGAACAACCGGACCCGTTCCGGATCTTCGGCGAAAGCGATGAGCGGTACCACATCCGGGGCGGCAATGACTTGGTGCCGAAGGCCCTTGGCGAGAAGCTCGGGTCCCGGGTCGAAACCGGAGTCGCGCTGGAAGCCCTGCGCCGCGGAGCCGACGGTAGCTACCTCGCCGAGGTTCGGCGCGGCGGCACTAGCGAGACGATCACCGCGGACCGGGTGGTGGTCGCCTTGCCGTTCACCAAGCTGCGCGAGGTGGCACTCGACGTCGAGCTTCCCGCCGCCAAGCGCAAGGCCATCGACGAGCTCGGCTACGGCACCAACGCCAAGCTCATGGTCGGTTTCTCCGAGCGGATTTGGCGAACCAGCGGGCGGTCGTCGGGCAGCGTGCTGACCGATCTGCCGTTCCAGTTGGCCTGGGAGGCCAGTCGCAAGCAAGCCGGGACGGCGGGCATTTTGGTCGCCTACAGCGGCGGCGCCCACGGCCTGAAAGTTGGCCAGGGCACGCCCGCGGAGCAGTCGGCGGCCTTCATCGGCGATCTCGACCGGGTGTTCCCGGGTGTGGCCGCCAAGAAGACCACCGAGGTGCGCTTCCACTGGCCGACTTTCCCGTGGATGAAGGGCAGCTACGCCTGCTATCGGCCCGGCCAATGGACGACGATCGCGGGCGCCGAGGGCGAGGCCGTGGCGGGCCTACATTTCTGCGGCGAACACACCTCGATCGAGGCCCAGGGTTTCATGGAGGGCGGTTGCGAGAGCGGCGAGCGGGTCGCCGCGGAGATCTTGGCGGGGTGAAAACACGACAACGGCCGGGACGAGCCCGGCCGTTGTCGGGACCGTGCCGGCTATTGCACCTTCTCGGTGAAGGTTACCGTCACGGTGGTTTCGGCGCCGCTGCGGCCCGCGGCCAGGTTGACCACCCGGTCGCCCGAGCGGGCACTGATCAAACCGCCTTCGTCACCGGACGTGGAGCGCAGCTCGATCGTGAAACCGGCCGCTTCGAGCACCGGTTCGTAGTGGTCGAGCACGCTCTTGACCGAGTCGCCGGTGGTGAAGCTGTAGTTGCCGGAGCGTTGGTCACCGGCGGTCATCTGGCCGAGGTTTTGGGGCGTGGCACCCGGGTAAGCCGGCACCCATTCGGGAATCTCGCCACCGCCACCGATCTGCAACCGCGTGCCGTCCGGCCCGGTGACGTTGATCGAGCCGCCGTTCTGGGCCGCCGAGTCGACATCGACGTTGACTTCCTGGCCACCGGAAGTCACTGAGAACTTGCCGTTCTCGATGTCTTCGAGCGAAACGGTGGTTTCCTTGCCGGTGTTCTTATCGCGCACCGTGAAGGTCTTGGCCTCACGGTCGATTGACACCAAGTCGACCTCGGGGTTGTTCTTCAAGGCGAACTCGGCAGCGTCCATGGCGAAGGACGAGGGGTCCTTCTCCCAGGCGCTGATCTTGTCCGTGGCTTTCTTGGCCAGGAAGTACCCCCCGACACAGGTGGCACCGAGACCGAGGATGGCGATGAGAAGACAGCCGAGCACGATCCAGGCCCAAGTGGGCAGGCCGCTCTTCTTCGGCGGTGGTGGCGGGGTTCCGTAGGCTTGTTGAGTCATTTTTTCCACTCCTGGCACGCAATTTCAGGGGTCCGCAGGCATCGGGCGGGACTGTAACACGCCCCTCGGACACTCACGCCAAAGCGGGTTGGGAAGGGAAAGGGGGGGAGCCCCTCCCTTCCTCAGGGCGTTGACGCCGCGCTCACGGTGATCTCTCCCGGCAAGACGGAGCCGGCGACGAAGACGACGGTTTGGCGGTCGAGGAGCTTTTGGAGCTCGAGCAGAGCCTGGCGAAAGCGGCGGGGGGAGGAGACGTCCACGGCGCGGCCCCAGGCGGTTTCGACGGAGTAGGGCCGGCGGTCTTCGAGGACGCCGGAGGCAAGGGTCAGGTCGGTGTGCCAGACGACGAGCGGCACGGCGAGGGCGGCGAGGTAGGCGCGGACTTCGTCGACCGCAAAGCGGCTGGCGTCCGGGCGGTCGGGTTCGGCGAGCACCAAGAGCACCGCCCGTGCGCGGTCGCCGGCCGCGGCTTCGCGCGCGGCGACGGCGACCGCGGTGGCCAGCCGGGTTTTCGACGGCGTGATGCCCAGGGCGACGCCGGTGAGGATCTCCGGCCAGTTGCCGTCTTCGGCATCGAGGGGCTGTGTGACGGCGAAGACCTCGACCGGCGAGGCCCCCGTGGGCAGGCGCTCGAGGTGGGGGGAGACGAAGCGGATGCGGTCGCGGGGACCGAGCCGCCAACGACTGGCGACGCCCCAACGGCGGCGCCGGAAGGCGGCATCCGTGTTGAGCCGGCCGAACACCGCCCGGGTCTCGGGCTCGGCGACGACCACGAGGTCGAGGGCGCCGTGTTCGACGGCGACGATCGACAATGGGCGGTGGCCGTCCGCCGTGTGCGCCGTGAAGTCGGCGACCGTCAACTCGCCGTCGCGGGGCGCCGCGACGGGCACGGCGGTCAGTTCGACCTCCTGGGAAGTCCCGTAGCGACCGCCCCAGACCCGTTCGTCGCGCGCCACGACCCCGTCGGGAAACTCGACTTCGGCGACGAGCAGGGCGGCGTCTTCCGGGGCCGCGGGGGGCAGCGGCACCCGCGTCGGGTCGGTGTGGGGCAATTCACGGCCGTCGAGCTCGAGCCGCGTGCGCACCGGCGCCTCGCCCGTCACGTGACGGAAGTCGAGGCGCGCCGAGGCCGGTTGGTCGCCGGCTCCGGGAGTCACACTGAGCGTGGCCTCGGCTCGAGCGCGCGGCAGATTCACCCACTGCTCGGCGCGGGCCACCTCGCGGCCCTGGGCGTCGAACCCCACGGCGGAGAGACGGTGGGGCAGGAGCCGCGCGCCGAGGTCCACCGCCAACTTCCAGGGCGGACCGTCGAGGCGACCCACCGGTTTCTCGTCCAGGCGCACCTCGACGCGCACCACGGGAGCCGCCACCGTGAGCTCGAGCTCTTGGCCGCCGACCACGAGACCCAGAAATAGAGTGAGAAAGGTGACCATGGCACGATTGTAGACAGCCCAGGGGCGCAGGTCCCAGGGAAATCCCGCCCGGCGCGAAACATCGGCCGAGGTCCCGGCGTACT
>JANRLG010000179.1:0-39435 GCA_033762835.1 Thermoanaerobaculia bacterium | reverse complement strand
GGCGTAGAGAACGCCAGGGGCGAGTTCGCGCACGGTCTCGCCGAGTTCCACCAAGCGCCGGGCTTCGAGTTCCTCGTAACCCACGCGGGCGAGCTCGACGTCGCGTTCGGTGCCGGCAGGGTCCGCCACGGTCAGCCGCAGGTGGGTCCCAGGAGGTCCCCACCGGAAGCTGTCGAGAGCCACGGCACGGCGAGAAATAGGAGACGGCGCCGAAATCCCCGTTTCGACTTCGCGCAGTACCTCGGCGATCGGCCGGCCGTCGACCGACCGCAGCTCCGAACCGAGCGGTAGGCCCGAACCCTCCGCGGCGGTCAGGATCACCCGGCCCGCGAGCTCCCGCCAGAAACCCGGAACGGCCGCCGTGAGCGCGTGGCGGGGATGGGAGAAGCGCAAGTTCGGGTCATCGAACGGCGCCGCGAGACGCGAGAGCACGGACCGGAAGGCCGCGTCGTCGTGCGCCGAGAGGGCACCCGCCAGCGCCGCCGGCAGCACCTCCGACTCCGCGACCACCGCGCCGCGGGGGTGGAAATGATGCAGCAGGCTCCAACCGAGGGCGACCACGGCGAGGCGCTCCTGAACGGGACTCACGGGCGCGCCGGGCCGGCAGCTGGCCGGCAAATCCCCCGCGGGCAGGGTCCGCCCGGACTGCCGGGGCAGCACCATGGGCAACGCGGCCACGAGACCCCCGCCCAACTCCACGGTCAGCACCGCGGCGGGATCGGGAAAGGGCGGAGCGGCGTAGGGCAGGGAGGCCACTTGCAGGCACTGGCGACCTTCGACACAGTGCTCGTCCCGCACCAGATCCACGCGGTAGCCGCGGCGGATCGACTCGTAGGGGACCGTCCAACCCGGCGGCTGGCGTCCCGCCTCGCCCTGCTCGAAGCCCGGATTCAGCAAGGGCGCCGGGGCCTCGAAGCCGTCCAGCCAGGCGCGACCGGTGCCGCGCATCGTCACCGCCAGGGTCGCGGCGGTGCCCGCCGAGGGCAGGTCGAGACGGTGGCGACCGGTGGCCTCGAAACGGACCGTCGCCCCGCCCCAAGCGACCTCCAAGGAAGCCCCGGGAGCCAGTTCTGTAAAAAGAGCGCCGCGTAGCCGGGCGCCGGCCGGGGCGGCCGCGGCCTGCTCCAGAAACGGTGCGGCGGGCAACGCCTCCGAGGCGACCCGTTCGCTCGTGTAGATCTTGCCGAAGCCGAGGCCCACGCCGTGATGGAGCCAACGCACCCGACCGTCACCGGGAGCGGCGAGCTCGGCCACCGGCGGCACCGGCCGGCCCGCGGGAAACACCCGCAGGGTCGGCGCCACGGGGCGGAACAGCGCCTCGAGCCGGGCCGCCAGCGTGGCGGGATCCTCGGCACCCTCCCCACCCGGCACCTGCCCGGCCGTGACCAGGGTGAACGACGACCAGTCGCAGGCGGCGACTTGATCGCTGGGATGAAAGAAGCGGACGTAACCGACGAGCCGCGCCCAGGCCACGTGGGCGGCGAGATCTCGCGATTCCACCGCGGCGGCCGCGGATCCGCAGAACAGGAGGGCCACCAACGCCCACGCAGGTCTCATGGTTCTTTCTTCTCCAGATTTTCGACCCATTTCGCGAGGTACCGCGCGGCCAGCTCGCGGCCACCGAAGCCGAAGGCGATCGCCCCGGCCACGGCCAGAGCACCGAGCAGGAGTCCGAAGGCAAGGTTGATCAGGTCTTCCGGCAGACCGAGCTGGCGCAGGGCCAGGGCCACCGCCAGAATCAGGATCGCGCCTTCCGCTACGGCCGAGAACAACGTCGCATGTTCGGCCCCGCTCGAGCGAATGGCCCGCGCCGCGAGACCGCCGAAATAGACCCCGGCCGCGAAGATCAGGAGCCCCAGGCCGGCGTCGGCCAAGAACCAGGACAGCTCGCTCAACATCGCAGCGACCATCTCGAACTCGAGCAGGGTCAACGCCTGGATGGCCGCGAACAACATCATGGCCACGAGCAGAGCGTAGCCGAGCAGCTCCGAAGGCCGGCGGCGCGTCGTGTCGCCGAGCTCGGCGTCGCTGCCGGCGCGCCCTTCGCGCGCGGCGCGCGCGGAGGCCGGCCGCAACAGGCCGAGGCCCGCCACGAAGGTGTCGAAGCCGGCGGCGGCCAACAGGCTGGCCACGAGGCCGGCCACCAAGCGGCCGATGACATAGGCGATCACCACCACCAGCGCCGCCGCGAACATCCGCGGCACCGCCACCAGGAAGCGTTGCAGGAGCGCCGTGGCGGGCTCGGTCACGGCCTCGATCCCGAGGGCGTTCAGGCTCACGATCAGTACCGGCACCAGGACCAGCACGTAGACCACCAAACCCACGACCCCGGACAAGGGCCGGTGGCCGAGCAGCGCTCCCGGGCCGCCGGCACGACCGAGGCGATCGAGGCCGAGAGCGCTCGCGAGGTTGGTCACGAGCTTCTGGGAAATCCGCGCCACCAGCCAACCCAATCCTAGGAGCAGAGCGGCCGACAGGGCACTGGGCATGAAACCGAGGCCGGCTTGGAACATCCGCCGCACCGGCCCGAGCAATTCGCCGAGGCCGAGGGCCGAGAGCACGGCCGGCAAGAAGAGCAGGAAGACCAGCCAATAGAGGGCGTCCGCCACGCTCGCGGTGAGCCCACCCGGAGCCTGCGGTGCTGCCTCTTCGACCTCGGCAGTGGGACCGCCGCCGACCCGCCGGTCGAACTGCACGCGTTCGAGCCCAAAGCGCAACAGACCCCGGAGCAACGTCGCCACCACCCAGGCGAGCAGGGCCACCCCGAGGGCCGCGAGCAAACCCGGGAGGAAGCCCAGCAGCTCGGAGAGGAAGTCCCGCAGCGGCTGGACGGCGTGGGCCAAGCCGAGAATCCGCAGGAAGATGACCAACACTCCGGCCATGGTGAGCCAGAAGACCACCCGCCCGACCGCCACTTCGACCCGGCGGGGCGGCGCTTCCTCCTCGACCCAGGCCGCCATCTCGTTGTCGAGCGTGGTGCGGGCCAGCAACGCACGCACCAGAGAGGCCAGGCCGAGGGCCAGCAACCAGCCCACGGTCAGCACGAGGAGGGCCAGGAGAAGGGCCGGGATGCTGCCGAGAAGCGCGCCCGGGACGCTGTCCAACTCGGAGACCCCGTCACCGTTCATGGCAGCTCGGGCGCCTGAGCGAGGAGCCGGAAGAGGGCGTAGCCAAGCCCGAGGAAAAACAGCAACAGGGCGAGGGCCGACGCGATGGCCACCCGCGGCCCGCGGTGCACCCACAGAGCGGCGCCGAGCCCGGCGCAGGCCAGGAGGGTGAAGAGGACGAAGAGAACGAGGGCGAAGAACATGGCGACGGCGACGATATCAGTGCGGGCCTGCGGCGAGCCGCTTGCGGCGCTCCCACAGGCTCTTGCGACTGATCCCCAAAAGCCGCGCCGCCTCGGTCTGGTGACCTTCGGTGTAGACCAGAGCGGCCCGGATGGCTTCCGCTTCGACTTCGGCCAAAGGACGCGGAACGACTCGCGGCGGGCGGCGGGCGACGGGCGGCTCGGGATTGAGGGGCACACCAGGGGGCGTGCTCAAGACCGCGCGCTCGAGGACGTTTTTCAACTCCCGGAGATTACCCGGCCAGCGGTGTTCGCGCATCCAGGCGCACGCCTCGGGCGCGAGTTCGAGGCCCGGGCGACCGTACCGTTCGGCGAGATCGGCCACCAGGCGGTCGCACAGGCTCGGCAGGTCCGTGGGACGTTCGCGCAGGGGCGGCACCCGGAAGGCGAGTACCTCGAGACGGTGGAACAAGTCGCGCCGAAAGGTCCCGCGTTCGAGGCGCTCCGCCAGGTTGTCGTCGGCGATCGAGATCACCCGCACGTCGGCCGGCCGATCGACATCCCCCAGCGGGGCGTAAACCCCCTCGGACAGCACCCGGAGCAGCTTGGGCTGCACGGCGAGCGGGAACTCCTCGACGTGATCGAGCAGCAGACTGCCGCCTGCTGCCCGCGCCAGCCGCCCGGCCGACACCGTCGTGGCCCCGGTGAAAGCCCCGGGACGGTGGCCGAAGAGCTCACTTTCGAACAGCGCCACAGGCACGGCCCCGGCGTCCAACTCGACGAGCGGAGCGTTTCGGCGCGGACTTTCGGCGTGGGCGGCCCGGGCAAGGGCGGTGCGACCGGTGCCCGCTTCACCGACCAGGAGGAGGGGAGCAAGACTCGCCGCGGCGCGGGGAAGATGGGTCAGGTGGCGGGCGAGCCGCGGTTGCCCGACGAGCAGTTCGGCGAGAGGCCCGGGAACCTTCACGGGCGCGCTCACCGCGACCTCAGGCCACGAACTGCGCCGTTTCGTCGGGGGCGTCGGACCACAGCCGCTCGAGGCCGTAGAAGCCCCGCGGCTCGGGCTGGAAGACGTGGACCACGAGGTCCCCGTAGTCGACCAGCACCCAGGACCCCACTCGCTCCCCTTCGACATGGAGCGGGCGCACACCCTCGGCGCGCAGCGCATCCTGCACGGCGTCGGCGATGGCCTGGACCTGGCGGTCGTTGGTCCCGGTACAAATCAGGAAGTAGTCGGCGAAGTCCGAGACCGGGCGCAGGCACAACACGCGCACGTTTTCGGCCTTCTTGTCGAGGGCGGCGGCCACGGCGTTCTTGACGCGGGTGGAGGTGTCGGCAGCGGCTTCGGTGGCGAGGCTCATCGATAGAAGTCGTATTTCTGGACGTAGTCTAGCACCAGCTCCGGTAGCCAGCCGTCCGGTAGCGGCTCGCGGGCACCGAGCCGGCGGCGGATTTCGGTCGAGGAAAGGTCCATGGTGACGTCTTCGAGCACCTGCGCCCGCCCCGTCGCCAACAGGTCCTGGAGCTCGGGAGCGAGCTCGGAGCGCCGCGCAGCGAGGTCCCAGCCCGGGCGGGCGAGCACGATCAGTGCGGCGAGCTCCGGAATCTCCCGCCAGCGGCGCCAACTCGGAAGCTGGACGAACGAGTCGGCCCCCACGATCAAGTGCAACTCGGCGCCCGGCATCGAGTCTCGAAAGTGCTCCAAGGTCTCGACGGTGTAGGACGGGTGCTCGAGCTCCTGTTCGTAGGGCGAGGCGAACAGACCGTCGGCACCCAGGATGGCCATTTCGACCATGGTGTAGCGCGCCACCGCCGGTGCCTTGGGAGCGCGCCCGGCGGCGTCCTTGTGCGGCGGTCGCGCGGTCGGCAGGTAGATCACCCGCTCGAGGCCGAAGCGCGCGCGCGCCGCTTGGACGGGCCGCAGGTGTCCGAGATGGAAAGGATCGAAACGGCCGCCGAAGAGGCCGAGCGTCACGAGGCGCTCTCCGCGGCGGCCTCGGCGCGGAGGGCCGCGAGCTTCTGACCGAGGGCTGCGACCAACGCGGGCACGCCGGCCCCGGTCACGGCCGACAACTCGAAGAGCGGCAGACCCCGCTCTTCGGCGGCCCGGCGCAACGACGTCCGCCGTTCGTCCGTGGCCGAATCGAGCTTCGAGCCGACGAGAAATCGCGGTCGCTGGAGCAGATCTTCCCGGAAGGCCGTGAGCTCGCGCTCGATCGTCTCGAGGTCCGTCGTCGGGTCGCCCTCGGCTGAGAGGTCGACGAGGTGGACGAGCACGCGGCAGCGCTCGACATGGCGCAAGAACTGGTGCCCGAGGCCCGCTCCCTGGGCCGCTCCGGCGATCAAACCCGGCAGGTCCGCGACCACGAAGGGGTGATCCACCGGGCCGCTGGCCACGACTCCCAGATTGGGGACCAAGGTCGTGAACGGATAGTCCGCGATCTTCGGCCGCGCCGCCGACACCCGGCTGATGAGGGTGGATTTTCCGGCGTTGGGCAAGCCGACCAAGCCGACATCGGCGAGCAGCTTCAGCTCCAGCCGCAGCCGGCGCTCTTGGCCATCGCGACCGGGTTCGGCATAGCGAGGGGCCTGTTTCGTCGCCGTTGCGAACTTCGCGTTGCCCCGGCCACCGCCCCCACCGGCCGCCGCCACGAGCCGCTGGCCGTGATGGAGCAGCTCGCCGACCACTTCTCCGGTGTCCGCGACCTGCACCACGGTGCCCAGGGGCACGCGGATCTCGAGGTCGGCGCCGTCCTTGCCGGTTTTGTTGGAACCTTCGCCGTGGCGCCCGCGTTCGGCCGCGTACAGTTGCTGGAACCGCAAGTGGTAGAGGGTGTTGAGGGAGTCGTCGCCGATCAGCCAAACGGTGCCGCCGTGGCCGCCGTCGCCGCCGGACGGGCCACCCTTGGGCACGAACTTCTCCCGACGGAACGCTACGCAGCCGTTGCCGCCGTTGCCGCCATGGACTTCGATGATCGATTCGTCGAGAAAAACCACGGGGCGGGGGGCTCCGGCGAGGCAGGCAGAAAGGAGGGGAGAAAGAAGCGAGCCCGGCCGCGCTGGCCGGGCTCACCGTCGGCGCTTACTCGGCGCTCGGGATGATGTTGACGAACGTCCCGCGCCGGCCCCGGTTGCGGAACTCGACGACGCCCGCCGCGGTGGCGAACAGCGTGTCGTCCTTCCCCTGACCGACGTTATTGCCGGGGAAGAACTTGGTGCCGCGCTGGCGGACGATGATGGCGCCGCCGTTGACCGTCTGGCCGCCGAAGGCTTTGACGCCCAGATGCTGCGGGTTCGAATCGCGGCCGTTCTTCGTCGAACCCTGTCCCTTCTTGTGAGCCATCGCGGTTTCCTCGTTCGTGAAGCGCCGAGCGCCCCAGACGTTGCTATTAGACGTTGATGTTCTCGATCTTGACCTGGTGGAGATACTGGCGGTGTCCCTTGGTGCGGCGGTACTGCTTGCGCTTCTTGTACTTGAAGACGCGGATCTTCTCACCGCGCATCTCGCCCAACAGGACGCCGCCGACGGACGCGCCGGAGAGCGCCTCTCCCACCTTGATGCCGTCGTCGGTCGTAACCAACAGCACCCGGTCGAACTTGACTTTCGAGCCGGCTTCCGGCTCGCCGCCGAGAAGCTCTACTTCGACGATGTCGCCCGGGGCCACCCGGTATTGCTTCCCGCCCGTTTCGATCACGGCATGCATGATGTACACACTCCTGGAAGTCGCCCGCTTTGGGCGCGGACCGCGGAACCTACCACGCGTCACGGGGAGGCGTCAACGATGACGTGTCGCCGTCGCACGGGGCAAACAAAATCTTGCCGCAGTTTATCTCTCGAGCCACTTCTCTGCGCTTCACCCAGACAGAGGGCGCCCACGAACCGCTCTTCGTCACCCGCGTTTTTCATCCCGGCCCGCGCGGGCTCGAAGAAGGAAGCCGAGGCGCCCTCCTTTTTCCCCTCCGAGCGTTTACGAGCTAGAATCCTCGGTCAGCTTGGCGTAGGCCGGGCGACCGAGTATTGGGCAATGATCACCGGCTACAACACGGACGTCCGTCACCACGAGTTCGTCTTCCATGTCCAGACCGAGGACAAGGGTCTGGACAACCCGTTCATCGAGAGCCTCGTCTACGTCGGCGGCCAGGTGCTGGCAGCGAAGCGGGCGGGGTATGCCGAACTGCTCTCGGGGGGCGAAGGCGAGCGGGCGATCCTGGACTTGATGGACCGCCAGCATCGGACGGTCATCGCGGCGATCAAACAGGGCAAGTTCGACAGCAAGCTCGAAGCCTTGTTGGGCGCCCGCCGCCCGCCCACGGACCACGAGGCCACTGGCGCCCACGAGAAGATCGAACTCACGGCCCCCCAGCCCATCCCCGCGCCACCAGCCCCACCGGCCCCCGTGAGCGCCACGGGGTCCCGCCCGGCTTTGTCCGAACGCTCTCTCGACCAAGTCATCCTCGAATACCTGACCAGCGAAGCCGATCAGGAACAGCTGCTCCTGACCGTCGACGGCGACCGCAACCTCTCCCTGGGACGGGCCGCCGAGTTGGCCTTTCGGACGACCTCGTCGAAGACGGGGCGGCCGGTGCCCGGCTCCCGCATTCAGATCCGCATGATCTCGACGGTGACCGATCCGCGCATCCTGGCCCAGGGCGACACGGACCCGGACGGCTCGCTCGTGCTCGCCTTTTCGGTGCCCTCGATCGACCGCGGTACGGCCGCCTTGATCATCACCGCCTCGGGCTCGGTGGGCCGCGCCGAGTTGAAACACCTGCTGTGACCGTCGAAATCTCTCTGAACGGCGAGCCTCGCACCGTCGGTAGCGGCACCACCGTCGCCGACCTGCTGGCCGAACTCGGTCGCCACCCGCAAACGGTGGCGGTCGAAAAGAACGGCGACATCCTCCCCCGCGCCCGCTACGGCGAAAGCCCCCTCGAATCCGGCGATCGGCTGGAGATCGTAGGCTTCGTCCAGGGGGGGTAGGGAAAGGGGCCGCTGCCCGTCCCGTTCTGCCGGGTTTCGCGCACTTTCAGAACCATAGAGATTCCGCCGGATTCGGCTGGCGTGGCCGGTCCGAGTCCCACTGCCCGCGTTCCGTCAGGAGGCCACCGATGACGCCGGTCCGCCGTTACGCCGCCAGTTTGGTTGCCGCTCCCCTGATCTTCGCGCTCTACGTCGCGGCGCAGCCGAAGACGTTGCCAGAGAGCGAGATCGACCGGCTCGCCGAGCGCTTCCGGTTCGACAAAGTCCCCTTGCCTCATGCCCCCGGCGTGCCGATGAAGACGGTGCGCAACGTCCACCCTAGCCTCGAGCGCATCGCGGCCTGGGTGTCCACCCTGGGTGCCGCGGCGACCTTGGCCGATCTCGATGGCGATGGGCTCGCCAACGATCTGATCCATGTCGATCCACGCAACGACTTGGCGTTCGTGATGCCCGCTCCGGGCACCGGAGACCGTTACACGGGCTTTGCCCTGGATGCCGCGCCGCTTCCCTACGACGCCGGCTCGATGGCGCCCATGGGCTCGGTGGCGGGCGACTTCAACGAAGACGGCCGGCTCGACGTGATGGTCTACTACTGGGGCCGCTCGCCGGTGTTGTTCCTGCAGCGCGCCGACGCCTCCGGGCCGCTCGGCCGCGCCCGCTTTTCGGCCCACGAGCTCGACCCGAAGGGCGAGCGTTGGTTCACCAACGGGGCCATCCAAGCCGACTTCGACGGTGACGGCCACGTCGACCTGCTCATCGGCAACTACTTCCAGGACGGCGCCCAGATCATCGACGCCAAGGCGACGGGCGCCGCCCAGCAGATGCACGCCGGCAAGGCCAAGGCTCTGAACGGTGGCCGGAAGCACTTCTTCTTGTGGCAATCGGCCACGATCGGCGCCGAGCCCACGGTGGCCTATCGCAAGGCCGAGGATGTGTTGCCCGAGGAGATCGACCGCGGCTGGACGCTGGCCATTTCGGCGCCGGATCTCGATGGCGACTTGCTTCCCGAGATCTACTTCGGCTTCGACTTTGGCCCCGATCGCCTGCTCCACAACCGCTCCACCCCCGGGAATCTCCAGTTCGCCGTGCTCGAAGGCAAACGCGACTTCACCACTCCGAAGTCCTGCGTCATTAACAAAGACTCCTTCAAGGGCATGGGTGCCGACTTCGGAGACATCAACGGCGACGGGCACTTCGATCTCTACGTCTCGAACATCGCCACCGACTTCGGCCTGACCGAGAGCCACTTCCTGTGGTTGTCGACCGGTGACACGGCGGCCATGAAGTCCGGCGTAGCGCCCTACGTCCACGGCGCCGAGAAGATGGGTGTGGCGCGGAGCGGCTGGGGTTGGGACTCGAAGCTCGCCGACTTCGACAACGACGGCGTGCTCGAGGCCATCCAGTCCGTGGGCTTCATCCAGGGCCGGATCAACCGTTGGCCGGAGCTCCAGGCCCTCGGCACTTCCAATGACCAGGTGATCCACAACCCGAAGTTCTGGCCCAGCTTCAAACCGGGCGCGGACCTCTCCGGCGACGACCTGAACCCGTTTTTCGTCCGCGGGACGGACGGCCGTTTCCAAGACATCGGACCGCGGGTGGGGTTCGGTGAGCCGATGGTCAGCCGGGGTATGGCGACCGCGGACGTGGATGGCGACGGGCGCTTGGACTTCGTGGTTGCCAATCAGTGGCAAGACTCGTTCTTTTTCCACAACCGGGCTCCCGCGGCGGGCGACTTCCTCGGCCTGCGGCTCCTGCTGCCCACGAACGGGAACGCCGCCCGGCCCGCGATCGGCGCCCACGTGCGGGTGACGCTGCCCGACGGCCGAGTCCTGGTGTCGGAGGTGGACGGCGGAAGCGGTCACTCCGGCCGCCGTTCCTCCGAAGTCCACCTCGGCGTGGGAGAGCTGCCCGCGGGCGCTCGCCTGCCCACCGAGATCCGCTGGCGCGACGGCCGCGGCCAGATCCAGACCACCCAGATCCACTTCGAGCCCGGCTGGCACACCCTACGGCTCGGTGCCGAGGCGACGGCGAACGAGGAGGTCGCGCCATGAGTCAGTTCCACAACGCCACGGTTCTGTTCTACCCGAACAAGAACCCCAAGCTGCGGCTTTTCGCCCTCTGGTACTTCTGTACCCTCATGATCGTGTGGAACGTTCTCGGCCACACGTTTCTCGGGTTCGAACAGTCCTGGGCCACTCCGGTGACCGCGGTGGGCGTCGCCATCGCGATGCAGATGCTGCTCGATTGGGTCGACGCCAGGGCCAAGGGCCGAGATCTCCGCTTCACGGGAAGTGTCGGCAACTTCCTCAACTTCCTGCCCGCGGCGATCATCCCCGGCGCTGCCTGCGGCATGCTGCTTTACGCCAACGAGCGATTGCTGCCGGTCGTCTTCGCGGTGGTGCTCTCGATCGGTTCCAAGGTGCTGCTGCGAGCACCGGTCGGCAACGGCAACTACCAACACATGTTCAACCCGTCCAACTTCGGCGTGGCGGCGACGCTGTTGCTGTTCCCCTCGGTGGGCTTCGCCCCGCCCTACCACTTCACCGAAAACCTCTCGGGCTGGGGCGACTGGTTGTTGCCCGGGGTGGTGCTCTTGACCGGTCTCATCATTCACGCCTTCTTCACCGGCCGTCTTCCCCTCGTGGCCGCCTGGGTGGGCGGCTTCGTCCTCCAAGGCGTCGTCCGCGCCAACCTGAACGACGTGCCGTTCTATGTGCCCTTGACGCCGATGACCAGCGCGGCCTTCATCCTCTTCACTCTCTACATGATCCCCGACCCGGCGACGACCCCACTCAAACCCATGCGCCAAGCCCTCTTCGGCTTCGCCGTCGCCATGGTCTACGGCATCCTGCAGATGATGCACCTCGTCTTTGGCCTGTTCTTCGCCCTGATCATCGTCTGCTGCTTCCGCTTCGTCGGCCTGCACCTGTGGGCCCTGTACCAGCGGGTCAAGGCCCCGGCCGGGGCGGAGGTGCCGGTGACGGCTTGAGGACAAGCCCTGCGCCCAGTCCCCTTTGCAAACCGGGGCGGCCCCTCTAGACTTCCTCGAGCAAGCAAACGCTCCGAGGAGTCTCAATGCCGGACGTCAGAGTCATCATCGAAGGCACGCCGCCGGACCGCTGTTTCTTCGTGCTCGACGGCCAGGAGCTGGTGACGGTTGCGGGGCGTGCCGAGGTCGAGTTGGCGTTCGAGGTCCCGCACCGGCTGCGATACGCGTTCACGGGGACGCCGTTCAGCGACTTTGCGGTCGTGGTTTCGGCCGCGGACGGCGCGGTGGTCGTGCGGCGGGATGCGTCGGGTGAGGAGGTCGCGGTGGAGCCGATCACCGGCAGGATCCCCGAGGGCAAACTCTTCGTCGGCGGCAATCTCCGGTTCAAGGTCAAACCGGCGGCGACACCATGAACCGCGCCTGGCTGCTGCTGCTCGCCCTTTTGCCGTGTCGTTGGGCTTTCGCCCAGGGTGTGCCCTTGCCGGAGGCCTCCGAGGACTTGAACCGGCTCACGAGCAACCCCTCCCTGGCCGACTCGGTGGTGGTCGCCAAGGGAGCCGGCGTCAGCCTCGAAGCCGGCAATGAGGACGGTCAGGCGCGGTTCCGATTGGCCGGCGGCACCGGCCGGCGGACTTGGTCGCTGACCGTGGCCTCTCCGATCGACGACGGTGCCGACTTCACGAGCTTGGCGTCTCTCGACGGGCTGGCGGACGGCATCAACGTCGCTTGGGCGTGGTCCTGGATGACGCCCCCCAGGGCCTTTCTCGACCCCGACCAGGAGATCGACGAAAGGCTCGAGACGCTGTGCTCCGGGGCCGGCTTCGGTGACAGTTGCAACACGGCCCAGTTGATCGAGGCCGGGAAGCTCGCCGCGGCCAGGAGCTACGAACGCTTGCTCTTCGGCGAGGGTGCGTTCCAGACCGCCTCGGTCGAGGCCAAGCTCGGCCGCCAGCGCGGTGAGTTCTTCGAAGCCTCGGGCGAAACCGCCTCGGAAACTCACCTCGGCTGGTCCCTCGAAGGCAGTTACGGGCTCGTCTTCCCTTCGAGCTTCGTATACGCCACGGTTCGTTTCGAGACCGACTTCGTCGACCAACGCCGCGTTCAGCGGTGTTCGTCCGCCGACCTCCCCTCTGGTTTCGAACGTTGCCGCCAACTGCCGTTCGGGGCGCCGGAAGAGGTCGAGAGCGGTATCGCGACGGTCGGCTTCCGCTACTTCATCCGGAGGGTCGCGCTCGACCCGCGGGTTCGCCACAACTTCGAAACCGACGTCACCGCCCTCGAGTGGCCCCTTTACCTGGTCACCGACGGTAGCCAGAAGCTGACCGGCGGCCTCCGTTTGGGCTGGATCTCGAAGGCGGCCGACAACCAGGACCGGCTGTCGGCCGCCGTGTTCATCGCGGCGCCTTTGCAAATCGGGTTCTAGAGCAAAAAAGGGCGGCCCGTGGCGGGCCGCCCCTCTGTGAATCTCCTGACCTGGAAACTGGGGTGTCAGGGGATCGCCAGCAAGGAAGCCACGTTGCTCCAAGCGGAGCTGCCGTTGGCGTTGTTGGCACGGACGCGGAACTGGTAGCTGCCGAGCGGGACACCCGCACCACTCTGCCACGAGGTGGCGTTGACCCCGAGGGTGCCCGAAACCGGTCCCCAGGCGCTGCCGGAGTAGGAGAACTCGAGCGTGAAGCCGGTTTCGTTGTTCGAGTTGTCCGTCCAGGTGGCGGTGATCTTCTGCGTCGTGGGGTTGTAGCTCGCGACCAGGTTCGACGGCGCCGCCGGCACCGGATAGGCAGGGGTCGTGACGACGGCAACGCCCGAGGGGTTCGAGGTCCCCGCCGAGTTGACGGCCTTCACGCGATAGTCGTAGGTCGTCCCCGCCGCCACCGAGTTGTCCGTGAAGGTGGAGACGTTGGCGCCGACGATCCCGACCTGCTGGAAGGCGCCCACCTGGGTCGGCCGGCGCTGGATTTCGAACTGGTCTTCGTTGTGGCTGTTGTCCGTCCAGTTGAGGCGCACCGAATTGGCCGAGAGGGCCGTGGCGGTCAGGTACGACGGCGCCGCGGGCAGCCCCACGGCGACGGTGATCGGCCGCCCGTAGCTGGCGGCGAGCTGACGCCCGCGGCTATCCGAGACGGCGGTGGCGGTGATCGTCGTAGTGCCCGAGGTTGGAAACGTGTGGCTCAGGGTCGTGGCGCCGGAGGGCGGCGTGACCGTGGTGGTGCCATTCCAGACGCCCGGTGCCATGGCGAGAGTCACCGGCTCGGTGTAGGGATAACAGGGGCGCATCCGCACCGAGTAGGACCCGTCCTCCCCTTCGCCGACGGTGCCCGGACCGGTGACCATGGGCGCCAGAGCCGTCGAGCCGCCGGTGCCGAGCAGGTCGTACCAGGCCAGCCAGTACTCGCTGCCGCCAATGTAGCGTACGTCGGGCTCGATCCAACCGCCCCAGCCGTAGGCGAACTTGTAACCCCAGAGGACGTCGGCCACCAGGGCGCGGACGGTTTCGTTCTGCCCGTTGCCGTCGGCGTCACCGCAGGTGTTGCCGTAGTAACCCCAGAGCTTGGCCTTGGCGTAGGCCTTGGCACCACCCTCGACGTACAGGATGCTTTCGTCGTAGACGGCGACCCGGAACATAACGCGGGCGCTGGCCTCGGCCTCCATCTTCACGGTGACGCTGGCCGTCGGGTCGTGGAAGTCGAACTGGTCGCTGAACGACGACGTGCCCGAGCAGCTGGACTTCGTGCAGTGGTAGTTGAACGAGCCGCTGGCGGAGGCATCCAAGGCCACGCTGATCTGACCGGTGATATCGATCCCGAAGCGCGCCCCGGTGTAGATGGGCAGGGTGTAGACCAAACGAACCGGGATCGGCCCGACCATGAAGGTCGACTGGCCGAGCTCGACGGTCGTGATCAGCCACTCCTCCGACCATTCGTCCGCCCAGTTCGCGGTCACGGAGATGTCGCCCGAGCCCTGGATGTTGGCGCTGCCCGAAGCGTCGGCATACTCGAAGCGAAACGCGACTGGGATGCCCAGGCACTTGCGGACCTTGTAGGTGACCGACACCGACGCCTGGACGGACATCGGCAGATTGGCCGTCAGCTCACCGGTGACCGAACCCGAGAAGGGCAGGTCCACCGAGAGCGAGTTCTCCGAGTGGGACCAGCTGCCGCCCTTGGTCTTGGTCGACCAGGAGCAAACGTTGAGACCCCGCGTTTCCGTCTCGGGCTCGCTGTACTGCTCGTAGCCTGCCGGCCAGGTCGGGGTGACCATGGCGTCGAGCATTTCCTGCGAGAAGAACAGGGTATCGGGATTGGCATCGTTGTTCAGGGCGGGCGGCAGGTCGGCCCAGGCCTGAGTCAGGATGTCCTTCTGGGCTTGGCTCACGGGCAGGTTGGCGACGCCCGCCCGGGTCACCTCCCAAACCATGGAATTGGCACGGGTTTCCGGTTCGACATCGACCAGACGCCAACCGTTACCGGTGGCGATCACCTCGGACGGCACCGAAACCGCCGCCGCGGGTCGGGTTGCCACCACGGCAGCAACCAACAGCAAGGTGGAGGCGAAGAGGCGAAACATTTTCATGAGTACGGACTCCATTCCGGTGCCGAGGAGCCTCAGCCGGGGAACACCTCCACGGTCTCGCCCTCGTGTCACCGTCTCTTGCTGCGCCAAACCGGAGCAAAGTGGATCACGCCGCGGGCGAGGAGTTCGCGGCACCTCGCTTATCATCGGCCCATGAAGTGCTTTACCGCCTCGCTCGCGCTGGCTCTCGGTCTCGTTGCCGAACTCGGTGCCCAGAACGCACCGCGATCCTTCTTCGAAGCCCGGACGCCCCAAGGCCGCGAAGTCCGTATCGAGATCCTGCCGGGACCCGCGACCGAGGCCCACCTGCAGGCCGCCTTCGATCACATCGTCGCGAGCGAGAGCTTGCTCCAGGAAACGGTAGCGACGCTGAACCGAGGCGCCGGCGGTGACCGCGTTGTCCCGGTGGAGCCCGCGGTCGTCGAGTTGCTCGTGCGCGCCCAGGGCTTCTGCCTCTGGTCCCTCGGTGCCACCAGCCCCCTCGGCGGTCATGTCTGGGATCACTGGCGCGCCGTGGCCGGCGCGGTGCCCGCCCCGCCGCCGGCCCCCGGCGCGGTCGCCAGCGCCGGTTGCGACCAGTTACGAATCGAAGGTTCTTCGGGAACGGTAGCGATCGCCGCCGGTAGCCGCGTCGACCTGACTGCCTTCACCCGTGGTTTCGCCGTGGACCGCGCCGTGGCTCTGCTCCAAGCGCGTGGAGTGGCCAGCGGCTGGGTCGAGATCGACCGCGTCCGTCGTGCCTTCGGGGCCTCCCCGGCGGACCGCTCGAAAAAACCCGGTTGGCCCGTGGTGCTACCGCAGTTCGAAGGCTTCGACGGCCCTCTCGAGACGGTGACGCTGGGCGATCAAGCCCTGGCGATCGCTTGGCGCCGGGACGAAAAGGCGGGCATTCCCCTCGCCCTCGATTTTCGGACGGGACAACTCGAGGAAGGCACATGGGCGACTCTCGTCGTCACGCCCCTGGCGGTGGATGCCGAGGCCTGGGCCGCCACCGCCCTCGCCCTCGGGAGCCGAGAAGGCCGATACCGGATCGCCACGTTGCGCCCTGAACCCTCGGTGCTCTGGCTGCTGGGGCGCGGACGGGGCCGACCGCTGCTCGAGGAGCTGCGCTGGCCGTGGTCGGAGAAACGTCGTTGAATCGTCGCTCCCGGCAAGGAATCTCCGCGACGTAAGGGGTGTTTCACAGCCACATGCGAGGCAAGCATCGCAAGAAAAATCACGCTCTTGCCCCGACCTCCGGCGAGGGGCCGGACGTCGTTCGTCCACGCCGGCTGCTCGATCCCTTCCGCCCCCGCCCAGCGACCGCACGCAAACTCGGCCCCTTGCCGTGGCGCACCCGCATGGTGTTCCTCGCCATCGGCATTCCTTTGGCCATTCTCGGAGTCCTGGGTCTGTTTCTGCCGATCCTGCAAGGGGTGTTGTTCCTGATCCTTGCCGCGGCCATGTTGTCGCTCGCGAGCGTCCGGGTCGAACAATTCCTGCACGGGCTCTTCCATCACCGCTGGCCGCGTTTCTGGCGCCGCCTCGAGCGGTTCCAGACCCGGTTGCGGTGGCGCTTCCGGGAACGCCGACGCAAGAAGCAGAAGGAGCGGGAGGCGGAAGAGTAACGGCCGGGCTCGGCTCAGAACCGAATCGCCAGGCCGCCGAGAATCTTCTTGCGCAGCTCGTCTCTCGCCACCACGGAGGAATTCGCGAGGGCCGAGCCGCGGGTCAACTCCATGTCGAGCTTGATCGCCCAGTTGGAGGCCAGGTTCAGGATCGAGTCGAGATCCTGGGTGAGCATCATTTGCAGCCGCTCGAGCTCCCCTCGGGGCGCCGACCCCGCTCGGCTCAGGACGACGCTGCCCACGGGCGTGAGTTCCTGTTCCAAGCGGTAGAAGGACAGGAATACGCCGGTCTGGGAGCCCTCGAAGCGGGTGTCGAGCGAGGTTACCAAGTAGCGCACCGAGTTCTCGAAGGGCCGGTTGTGGGCGCCGTGGAGAATACCTCCGCCCCCCGCGCCGACGTTGCCCTCGAGCTTGGCCACGATCTGCGGCGCCAACTCGCGCTGCACGGCGACCTGCAACTCCGGAATGCGATCGCCTTCGACGAAATAAAGGCTGTCCGGCGCCCCCAGGAAGTTCTGGGCGTCGAAGAGGACCTGCTGGGTGTCACCGATCGTGCGTTGGACGGCACCGATCGAGAACGCTTCGAGGCCGTCGACGTTTTTCGTCAGCAGCACGCTGTAGCAGCTGTGCTCGCCCTGGTTGCAGTCGCCGTTGGCGCCGTAGAGCGCCGTGACGAAGTCGCCGGGCGCGTTGGCTTCGGGCGATTCGGGGGTCAGCCGGTGACTGAACAGGGTCGACGCCTGCCAAGAGTCGTTCAGCTGCACCACCAAGCCACCCTGGGGGGCCAGCGACACGGAGCCGTCGTGCAAGGTGCTGAAGAAGCCGTACTCGACGAGGATGCGCGGTTGGACGCGGTGGCCGGCACGGCCGAAGAGATCCAGTCGATTCCTCGAATCCGACCGGGGATCGAGAGCGATCTCGCCGGGGCCGACACCCACGATCCGGTCGCGATACCGGAAGCCGGTCTCGAAGCCCGTGCGCTCGCCGAACTCGTGCCGATAGGTGCCTTCGACGGCCCACGTCTGGGAACTCGCGGGCAACAGGTCGAATTCGGCCAAGCCGCGCCCGTAGACGTTGGTCTGGCGCGTGAAGTCGGCGGTCACCTGGGCTTCACTGTCGCTCCCCAGGGGCTGGGTCCAGCTGGCTTCGTAGCGATCGAAGTCGAGCGGCGAATCCCCGGCGGCGACCAGCCGTTGGTTCGACGACCGCAAGCCGAAGCGGGCGCGGTCGGCGGTTTCGAGCTGCACCGACAGGTTGCTGGCCTCGCCGTCGACGACGGCACGAGCCGCATGGAAGGCCTCGGCGGGAGCGAATTGCCAGTAGTCACCCTCGACGCCGAGACGCACCCCGCCGATGGTGCCCGCCACCCCGAGCTGTCCGCCGCTGACCCGGGCACCGCTCACGGTGGTGGTTTGGTCGAAGCCGGTCATGGCCTCCATCTGGGCGGAGAACGGCCGCTCGAGAACCGTCGGCGTGGCCATCAGAGCCACGCGCAGGGTTTCCCCGGGGCCCTCGATCTCACGCAGGATGTCGGCGGGGATCTCCTCCCGCACGGCCCAGAAACCGTCCTCGGCGGAGGCCTCTTCGTTCGCCGCTTGCGTCAGCTGCAACTCGAGGAACTGGGGCGAGTCACTGCGGCCGCGGCGCAACATGATCACCGCGGGAGCAAAGCCGACCTTGTGGGCGACGATCTTGTACAAGCCCGCGGGCAAGGCGTCGAAACGAAAACGGCCACCGTCATCGGTGACCGCTTTCATCAAAGAAGAGTCCCGCAGTTGGAACGCCCACACGCGGACGGAAGCCAGCGGAGCGATCTCCCCGAGGACGCGACCGGTCAGGCCGGAATGGGCTGTCGGTTGGGAAGGCGGAGGAACTTCGGAGGCCAGAACCGGGGCGAGACCTGCCCCCCCCAGCACCAGCAGGAGAGTCAGGGTCAGGCGTTGAATACGGCGGTCTGGCACCATCGACAATCCTCTACGAAAGCTGAGTATAGGAGTCGGCACAAGACGTGTCAACGCGCGGCCATGCCGGCCCCTGGCCGCGCCGGGAAACATCGATGAGTCTGCATTTTAGACTCGATCTCCGGGCTCCGGGGTGAGGGCGGCAACGGCGGCCGTCACTCGCCCGACGCCGGCCATGCACAGCGCGCGAGCGGCGGCATTCAAGGTGGCCCCGGTGGTGGCTACGTCGTCGATCAGCAGCACGTGCCGGCCCACCAATCGGGCTCCTTGGCCCCGACGGACGCGAAAGGCCGCGGCGAGATTGGCGCGCCGCTGGGCTCGGGTCAAGCGGGTTTGGGACGGCGTCGCCCGGCACCGGGAGAGGGCGCTCGCGAGATCGAGCCTTAGGCCAGCGGCCACTTCCTCGGCAATCCGTTCGGCCTGGTTGAACCCGCGGTTCCAGCGGCGCCAGAAGTGCAGCGGCACGGCCACCACGAAATCGTACGGCGCCGCCGGTGCCAGCCGCGCCAGGAGGTCGTGAGCCAGATGGCGACCGAGGTACTCGAGCCGGCGGTACTTGAGCGCGGCGATCACACTGTCCATCGGCGGCTGGTAGCGCCAGGCCGCGACGAGGGCCGAAAAGGCGGGTGGCTCGGCGCGACAGCGACCGCATCGGTAAGCCGTGAGCAGGGGCCCTGCCAGCTCGCGGCCACACTGGTGGCAGCCCTCCCCGGGAGCCTGCAGCAGGCTCCGGCACGCCGAGCACAGCCCCAGCGGACCGCCTTCCGAAAGCTGCCCGCAGGCGACACAGGGCGCCGGCAGCAGGAACGACAACAGCGGCGAGCCGCAAGGGGGTGTGACGTTCACGGGGGTCTCGACGTAAAAGGAAGCGCTGGAGCTGTCAGGGCTATACTCCCCGGGCCGCTCGCCGCTCGCGAACGACCGAACCTCCGAGAGAAAAACCATGCAAGTGACCCCCGCGCCCACGATCCGGAAGCCTGCTCGGCTCCTCGCCGTCCTCACGCTGGCCTTCGCGGCCCACTCCGCCGTCCCGGCTCGAGCCGAGGAGCTTTATACCTTCACCGTGGCCGCCTTGGGTGGCGTCGGCGGCTCGTTCGACGCCGACCCCGGCGATGATCTCGCCAACTCGGCATTTCAACTGAATTTGGGCATGGTCGTCCAGTCCCGCACCCACGTCATCGTGCGCGCCGGACAAATGGGCCTCGGCGACGAGGGGCCGTTCGGTCGCGACCTGTTCGACGCCGACTTGACCTACGTGACGGCCTCCGGCGAATACCGCTACCGCCATTCCTTCTACGAGTCCGGCTTGTTCCTGGGCTTGGGCGGCTACCGCCTGACCGGCACCGGCAACGGTACCGGGCAGGAGATCGACGAGACGTCACTCGGCCTCACCGTGGGCGCCACCGGCGAGTTCCAGATTACCCGCAACGTCGCCTTCGTGTTGGAATTCGCCGGTCACTACGTCGAACTCGACGACGCGCAGCTCTTCGGGAGCGGTTTCGCCGGCATCTCGGTGCATTTCTAGGGAGCGGCCGCCTCCGCCAAGTGGCTGATCGAGTTCGCGTAGTACTCGAGGACCGGCAGCTCGGCGGGCACGGCCCGGTAGCCACCCTCCGAAGTCGCCACGATCAAGCGCCGCAGGGTGAGCATCCGCAGGCCGACATCGAAGGCGTACTCTTCGTCGCCCCGCGGCAGATAGACCTGGGCGCCCGCTTGGCGCAACCGCTCCGCCAACGCCAAGGCCTCGGCCTTGAGCGTCAGCGCTGGCCAGGCGCGGGTGGGGTCGCGCAACACGACGGTGGCGACCAGCGGCACGGGCAACACCGGCACCAAGTCACCGATGCGCGCCATCAGCTCGCGCCCCAGTTGTTCGACGTGAGGCATGCGCTCCTCTTTGCCCAGGCGCCGGAGATCGAGACCTCCGCGGTCGGCGAAGTGGCCACGGATCGAGATCGGGGCACCGAAGTTGACGCAGGCGTAACCCATGCGGTGCCAGCGGCCGGTGAAGACGAGCCCGAGCTGCTTGGCGAGGAACCGCAAGGTGGTCGGCACGGGGGAAGCCGGCCGGGCCTTCTCCCCCTCTCCCGAGGCCGGCACGTCGAGCAGCAGCGTGCGGTCCTCGAGCACGCGGTCGTAGTTGATGCCGATGGGCACGAAGACCAGGTCGCGCTCCCCCGTGGGATCGAACGATCGCAGCATGTAGTCGAGTAAACCCAACCGCGGCGGTCGCAATTTACCGTCGCGCGACAGGCCGCCCTCGGGGTACACCGCCTGGGTGACCCCCTCGGAGGTCGCCATGGCGACGTAGCGCTCGAGCACACGGCGATACAACGAGTTGCCCGAGCCGCGGCGGACGAAATAGGCCCCCATGGAGCGGATCAGCGTGTGCAGCGGCCAGATCCGCGCCCACTCCCCCACGGCGTAGGACAAGGCCGTGCGGTCGGCTGCCAGGTAGGCCACCAACACGTAGTCCATGTTGCTGCGGTGGTTCATCAGGAACACCACCGTCGAACCCGGCGGCACCGCCGCCAGGGCTTCCTCGTCCGCGCTTCCCAAGCGCACCCGGTAGATCGATCGCGCCACCGATCGCGCCACCCGGTAAGCGATGCGGAAGTACAAGTAGGCGTTGAAGGAGGGCACGATCTCGTCGGCGTAGCGGGCGACCTTGGCCATCGCTACGTCCCGCGGCATGCCCTGGGCGGCGGCTTCCTCCTCCACCGCTTTCATGACCTGGGGGTCGAAACGCAGGCGCTCGACCAAAACCGCGCGTTTGGTCAGCTTGAAGGGTTGCAGACGGATCGGCAGGCGCTGATTGAGGCGGTCGACGAGCCGGTTCACCCGCCGGCGCAGGAACCAGCGGGCGCTCGGCAGAAACAAACGGTCCATCACCGCCACGGCCGCCAAGGCCCCGAGCGTCAGAGCTACCCACAGGGGCAGCGTCACGGGAGTGAACATGTCGATGCGCGGGATGATACCCCGCGGCTCACGCCAGCCGAAATCCGAAGCCCGCGCGCGCGGCGTCGCGAGCGGCCTGGTACTCGGCCCCCGCTAAACGCTCGCGGAGGCGTTGCGACACCGGGATCACCATCGGCACCGGTCGCCAGAGGGCGGGTTGACCGGTCTTGGTATCGACCACTTGGCCGTTTTCGGCGGCGTGGGTGGCCTGGGCCAGGGGCAAGCCGGCCAGGGCTTCGCGGTAGGCGGCGAAGCGCGCGGCGTCGACCGGATCGAGAAAGGCCAAGTGGCGCAGGCCTTGGGACACCAAGTGGTAATGCGCCGGCACGAACAAGACGCCGTCGAGCTCGAGGCGTTCGCACATCAACACCAGGATCGCCACGACTTCGACCAGCAGGCCGAGTCCCGGGTGCTCTTGGCCGGGCAACCGCGGCCGGTTCGGCGGAAAGGACTCCCGCGGATTTTGGAGCAGCAGCCATTCGGCGCGCAGCAGCTCGAGCCCGGGCACCGCGCCGCGGTCGCGGCGGGCGCGCAACTCCGCCAGCAGCTCGCGGGGGCCATCGGGACCACAATCGTTGGTCAGCCGCAGCGTCTGACCGGTGGGATTGCCCGAGTCGATCTCGAGGACCGGGTGGAGGAAGCCCCGCGCCCGCAAAGTCGGCAGCAGGCCGAGGCGCTCCAAGGCGAGCTCGAGGCCGTGGCGCGAGTAGTAGCCGAGAAACCGCGACTCGACGCTGCTGCGATCGAGAGACCCCACGAGGTCCGCCTCGGTGAGGCCGAAACCGTCTCCCTCTGCGGCCTCCTGACCGAGATCGCCCGGGGACAGTAGACGGGCGCGGGAACGAAAGCGATCGAGGGTCACGCCCCAGGTCGAAGGCGGCTCGACCGCTACGCCCGAAAGCAACCAGGCCAGGAATCGGGCGCTGTAGCGCCAGCTGTTGGGGCCGTAGCCCCCGGCGAGCACGATCACCGTCGGCACACCACCGGTTTCCTCGCGCAGCGTCTCGATCACGAACCGGTCACGGGCGAGCATGCCCGCCGAAGTGATCTTGGCATCGCCGATTTCGTCCGTCCGGGCTGGGTCGGTGCCCGCCAGGTAGAACACCAATCCCGGCTGAAAACGGCGCACGAGGGGCGGCAGATGGTGCTCGAGGGCCGCCAGGTAGGTGGCGTCGTCGAAGCCCGAGCCCAAGGGTAAAACGGTGGCCTCGATCGCTGGGTGATCGTCCCAGGTGTGGTTGTGGATCGAGAAGGTGTGCACGGTGGCATCGTCGGCGAAGATCCGCCGGGTACCGTCGCCGTCGTGGAGGTCGAGGTCGATCACCAGGATCGGGTCGCGGAAGCCATGGAGCCGAGCCGACCGGATGGCCACCGCGACGTCGTTGACCAAGCAGAAACCGCTGCCCTTGTCGGCATGAGCATGGTGGAAGCCACCGCCGAGATTGATGCCGAAACCCCGCATGCGGAGAGCCTCGCGAGTGGCGAGCAGCGTGCCGCCGGTCATGGCACGCTGAATCTCGAAGAACCGATCCTCCTCGGCAGTCGCCAGCGGCGAGCCCGCGATGCGCCCGATGACCCCGGGCTCGCGCAGGTTCTCGAGGTATTCGGGATCGTGCACCCGCAGCAACTGGGCCATGGAGGCCGTGCGCGGCCGGCGCACCGCCTGGGGGCGGACCAACCCTTCGCTGTCCAAGAAGGCGAGGAGGTTTTCGGCGCGGGAGGGGTCGAGCGGCGTCGGGCGACTGTGGAAGACGTAGGAGTCGGCAAAAATGACCCGGGCTGCCGGGCCGGTCAACCGCCGCAGCTTGCCCGCGAGGCGGCCGAAAGCGCGTCGCAGTCCCCCCGCGGGCTCGTCGGTCATGATGGCCCGCTCACCACGATCACCGAATGAACGGCACCCGCCGCCAGATCCGGAAGAGCCCGAGCAGGCCTCGGGCGCGTTTGGCATTGGTCATGGCAGCGAGGATCGCCTCATACCCGCCGGCGGTGGCGACGCTGCGCACGAGGCTCTGCTCCTGGGTGTAGCGCAGAATGCCGTGTTCGCCGTGGCGGCGGCCCAGGCCACTTTCTTTGACGCCGCCCATGGGCACGTCGAAGGAGTTGTAGATGAGGAGGGTCGAGTTGACCCCCGCGGAGCCGGTTTCGATGCGCCGGGCGATCTCGAAGGCACGCTGCGTGTCGCCACCCCACACCGAGGCGTTCAGGCCGTAGCGGGTGCGGTTGGCCCTTTCGACGGCCTCTTCCGCGGAATCCACCGGCTCGATCGCCACGACCGGCCCGAGGTCTCCTCCGAGGCGATCCGCATGTCGTCGGTGACCCCGGTCAAGATGGTCGGGCGGAAAAACGTCTCGGGCTGGCCCGCGGGGCTCGCTCCGCCGGTCAGTACCCGGGCCCCCTCGGCCACGGCACCGGCCACGTGCGCCCGCACCTTGGCGGCGTGTTGGGCGGAAACCAGGCTGCCCATGTCGACGTCGAAACCCAACGACCAGCCGACCGTCATCGCTTCGGTGCGCTTCACCACCTCGGTGACGAAGCGGTCGTACAGCGGCCGCTCGACGAAGGCGCGCTCGATCGCGATGCAGGTTTGCCCCGAGTTGGCGAAGGCGCCGGAGAGCAGGCCCTTGACCGCGTCGTCGAAAGGCGCGTCGGCGAGCACGATCAGCGGGTTTTTGCCGCCGAGCTCGAGGGACACCGGAATCAGCCGCTCGGCGGCCGCCGCCATCACCTTCTTGCCCACCGCCGAGGAACCCGTGAAGCCGATGTAGTCGACGTGGCGAATGAGCTCCTGGCCGACCGCCCCGAAGCCGTGGACGAGCTGGAAGAGATCCGCCGGCAAACCCGCTTCCCGCAGCAGCTCGCGCCCGAGCTCGGCCGGGAATGGCGTGAGCTCGGAGGGTTTGATGACCACCGCGTTGCCCGCGAGAAGCGCCCCGATGGCGTCGCCTACGGGCAGCAAGAAGGGGAAGTTCCAGGGCGTGATCAGCCCCACGACGCCCAGCGGCTTGTGGACGACCCGTGCCGAGGTGATGCCGAGGACCGCCGGCCGGGCGCGGCGATCCCTCAGGTGCCGTTTGCCGTGAGCCAGGTAGTAGCGGGTCGTGCCGGCCACTGTGACGACCTCGGAAAGGGCGTCCCGGCGGGCCTTGCCGGTGTCCTTCTGAATCGTGTCCATGACCCGCTCGGCCTGGTCGAGCAGCAGGTCGTGGAAGCGCGACAGCACCGCCGCGCGCTCCCGGAAGCTTGCCGCCCCCCAAGCTCGCTGGGCCACCCGCGCGCGCGCCACGGCCTCGGCCACTGCGTCCGGCGAGGCCGACGGCAGCGAACCGACCGTTTCGCCGGTCGCGGGGTTGGTGACGACGATGTCTGCGGTAGACGCCGCAGCGGGAGGGCTCGCAAGATCGGTAACCATGGGCGGCATCCTACAGGTTCATGCCGCGGTGCGGAAAGGTGGCAGCCTGTGCCAGGGTCGAACGCCGCCTGTTTCCCTGGACCGCCGAGCCCCAGCTCGGCGAATTGTCCGAGCCGCGAGCCCCAGCTCGGCGATTCGTCTGAGCCGCGAGCTCCAGCTTGGCGAGCAACTGCCGGGCAGCACGCCTCTGTTACCATCGACACAAGTTCGAGAAAGACGATTGGGCTCTTGCCGGCCGGCCTTGCCGGCCAATCACCGCGTAGTTAGGCGTAACTAGGCGCCCCGAGTCAGTGAGGTTCTATGAATGCGGCAATCCCCGCGGGCACCGAGATGGCCCGGCCTTTCCTGCCGGCAAAGGACTTCGACTTGTCCAAGCGCTTCTATGAGGCTCTGGGTTTCGCCAAGGTGCTGGACAACGAGGTAGCCATCTTCCGAATGGGAGCGAGCAGCTTCGTCCTGCAGAACTACTTCCAAAAAGAATGGGCCGAGAACTTCATGATGCAACTCATGGTGGACGACCTGGATGCTTGGTGGACCCACGTCTCGTCACTCGATCTGCCCACGAGATTCGGCGTGCCGGCACCGAAACCGCCGAAGGTCCAGCCATGGGGCCTGCGAATCGCCTACGTGGTCGACCCCGCCGGTGTGCTGTGGCACGTGGCGCAACGCCGACTGGGCATCCAGCATGATCAGTAGTGCAGCCGTCTCACCGCCTGACATCCACGCCACATGGGAATCTTGACCTTCAGCCTCAACGTCACCCTCGACGGTTGTGTCGACCACCGGGAGGGAATCGTTAACGACGAGACCCACGCATTCTTCACCGACCTCATGGACGAGTGCGGGGCGATGCTGTGGGGCCGCGTCACCTACGAGATGATGGAAAGCTACTGGCCGGCGGTCGCCCGCGGCGACGAAGAGGCGCCGCCGGCGATGCGCGAGTGGGCGGTCAAGCTCGAGGCAAAGCCGAAGTACGTGGTGTCGTCGACGCGAACGCACTTCCCCTGGACCAACAGCTTCCACGTGACCGGCGACTTACGCACGGGCGTGCAGAAGCTGAAAGACGCGACTCCGGCCGGCGTGCTGGTCGGTAGCGGCTCGCTCGCGACCGAGTTGGACCGGCTGGATCTGATCGACGAGTACAGGTTCCTCGTCCACCCCAGAATCGTCGGCCACGGCCGGACCCTGTACCAGACCGGGCTGCCCAGCACGCGACGGCTCGAACTGGTCTCTGTGCAGCCGCTCCGCAGCGGTGCGCTTGCCATCCACTACCAACGCGTGCGCGGCGCGGCGGATCGGAGCGCGGTTGGGGTAGGAGAGGTTCCTGGGCAGCGGCCGGGCTCGTCCCGGCCGTGATGAGGCGAAGACGGGCGCCTTCAAGTGAACAGCTTGGCCAGCGGCAGTTCGAAGCCGGGCAGCAGCGGCGTCGTCAGCACCTCGCCGGCTTCGCGGGAGAGATCGGCAACCGGCTTGACGTCGCCCGGAGGGCGGAAGACCGTCACCCGCTCGGCCTCCGGGTCCACCAGCCAGTACTCGACGACGCCGTAGTCGGCGTAAAGCCGGCGCTTGGCCTGCCAATCGCGGCGGCGGGTCGAGTCCGAGAGGATTTCGATCACCAAATCCGGTGCCCCGCGGGCGCCTTCGTCACAGAGGATCGCGAGGCGTTCCCGCGAGATGAACACGAGATCGGGCTCGACGATGTCTTCGTCGGAGAGGATGACGTCGAAAGGGGCGGCGTAGACGTGGCCGAGCGGGTGGTGCTCGATGAACCCTCGGAGCCAAAAAGACAGGGTCATCGAGGTTTGTTGGTGGCGGCGGTTCGGTGCTGGCGTCACCCAATGCTCCCCAAGGACGATCTCGTGGCGCCGTCCGTCTTCCGGAAAATCGAGGAAGTCCTGGTAGGACAGGCGCAGGTTCGCGGCGGCGACGGACATCGGGGGCATCTTACTCCTGGTCGAGACGAGCTTGGAGATGTTCGAAAAAGCGGCCGACGTGGAGGCCATCGACGAGGGCGTGGTGCACTTCCACGGAGACCGGCATGAGCCGCCGGCCGCCCGACTCGCGGTGGCGACCGAAGACGATCTTGGGCACCGAGTCGCCGCGTTCGAGCCGCCGGGCGTGCTGAAAGCTCGAGAAAGTGATCCAGGGCAGGACGGAAAAGTGGATCAGATCGTCCCGCTCCGGCCGCGGCTCGAGCGGCCCGGTCGAGGACCGGACGGCACCGAGCACGTTGCTGGCGCGTTCGGCGAACCGCCGGTAGTCGGGCACAAAATCGAAGTAGGCGAAGGCGAAAGTCTCGTCCGGGCGCATCACCGTCGAGCCGCCGTGGATCCGCTCGTGGACCACCACCCGATCGCCACCGCGCAGGCGTTGCCGCAGCTCCTCCACCCCGTTCGCCGCCGCCAACGCCGCGTGTAGGGTCGACAGAAAGAACGACGGCCCGCCGGGCGCCGCGGCCCGGGCCGACAAACCGGTGACGTCGACATCGACCGTCACGTTCCAGAACGGCAACTCGTAGGCGCGGAAGAAGTCGAAGTGGGCGCGTCGCTTCCAGGTCGAAAGGTCGAGCTCGCGGGGCGGCGTCATGACGGTGGAATCTTAGCCGCCGGCGCGTCCTTCTCGAGCCCGAGACCGAGGAGGAAGACCATGGCCAGGACCATGCTGCCGACCCAAAAAGGTGTCGGAGCGCCAAGAAAGCGGAAGGCGAGCCCTGCCAGCGCCGGTCCGATCACCCGCCCCATGCCGCCGAAGGCCTGTTGGACACCGAGCGTCAGCCCCATTTCTCGCCGCGGTGCGCGCGCGGAAATCTGGGACGTGTTGGCCGGAAACAGAAGGGCCGTGCCCACCGGGACGAAGATGACCACCAAGCCGAGGGCCACGAATTTGAACGGCGCGGCCAAGCCGAGCTCACCAATCCCGGCCACCCCGAACATTCCGAGGCACATCGACAACGCACCGATCTGCATCGTCTTCACTTCGCCCAGCCGCCGAACGATCGGGCCGAGCAGAAGCGCCCGCAGGACCAGCGACAGCACCCCGACGTAGGCGAAGTACCAGCCCAAGGTCTGCTCCGTGGCCCCAAACCGTTGGGCCAGGTAGAGCCCGAGAATGCTGTTCATACCCATGAAAGCCAGCATCCCAAGGGCGTAGATCCAGATCAGTCGATGCACGGGCTCCTTTGGGCGCTGGATCACCGGGAGGGTGGTGCGCCAGATCGAAGGCCGGGGCGCGGCCGAGGTCACGGAGGGCTCGCCCGCCTCATCAACCCCGGCCGCGCGTGGGGGCTCGGCCAACCACTTCAAGGCGGAAACGAAGTTGAGCAGGCACAAGCTCGCCGCCAGATACCCCGGCGCGGCCTCGCCGAAACGGGTGGCAAAGGAACCCAACACGGGGCCGATCATCACGCCCGCGCTGGTCGCCGCCGACACCCAACCAAGAGCCTGCGCCCGCTCGGACGGCGGGGCAACATCGGAGACGTAGGCCTGGACGACGCCCGTCATACCCCCCGCCGCGCCCTGCACCAGACGCGACAGAAACAACAACCACAGACTATCGGCGAGCCCGAAGACCAGAAACGCTCCGGCCGACACCAACTGACCGAGCAAGATTACGGGCCGGCGCCCGAGGCGATCCGACAAGCGACCCCAATAGGGCGCCGCACACAGCTGAGCAAAGAAGAAGGCCGAGGTGAGGAGCGAGATCGTGAACGCATCGGCACCGAACCGGAGGGCGTAGAACGGAATGAGGGGGACCAAGATCAGCGATCCCAACATGTCCACGAAGGCCGTGGCCATGAGGACGGAAAGGCTCTTCAGGCTGGACTTCTCCAAGAATCAGGCTCCTGCCGCTTCGTCGCCCGCGAGCAGGAACGCTGCCGTGCCCACGGCGGCCAGGAGCACGCCGTAGGTCGCCGCGAGACCGAGCTCCTGGAGCCGAAGGTCCGACACGATCGCCATGGCGATCGGCCGGTTGTCGAGAGTGTAGAGAACGACCGAGGTGACGAAATCCCCCAGCCCGGTAATGAAGGCGAGGCCGGCCCCGGCAGCGAGCGACGGCCGCACGAGGGGCAGGACGACCCGGCGCAGCGTGGCGAAGCGGCCCGCACCCAGGGACGCCGCGGCTTCTTCGAGGGCGGGATCGAGCTCGGCCAGCCCCGCGATGGCCGCGCGCCCGGTCAGCGGCAGGCAACGCACGAGGTAGGCGAGCGGCAGCAGAAACGGTGTCCCGACGAGCACGAACCGCAGCAGCTCCGGCCGATGGACGTTCATGGCGATCGCCAGGGCGACGGCGAACACCGTCCCGGGAATCGCCCAGGGCAGGGCCACCTGGTGCTCGAGGGCCCGCCCGAGCCCGCGCTGGAACCGGCCGCGGGAACGCGCCAGCTCGCGCGCCGAACGCGCCGCGGCGAACCCCAGGAGCACCGCCCCGAGGGCCGAAGCCGCGGCCATCCACAACGAGTTGACCACCGGCCGCAACCGTTCGGGCTCGGTGAACATCCGCTGGTAGTTGTCGAAGGAGAGGAGCGGCGGCAGTGCCTCGGCGTGCCAGGTGCCCGGCGGCACCAGCGACAGGAGCAACAGCGTGGCGTGAGGCAAGATCGCCACCAGAGCCACGACCGACGCGATTCCCAGGGCCAGTAGGCGCGCGCCGCCCCGCACCCGCCGCGGGGCCACGCCGCGCACCCCGGTACCGCCGGGTTTGGTCGCCCCCAGACGACTGAAGAGCCACAACGCGCCCAGGGCGAGCAGCGCCAAGACCACTGTCTCGACCTTCGCCGCCGTCTCGTCGCCGTTCAGCTTCGAAGTCGTGATCTGGGTCGTCATCACCCGGAAGTTGCCGCCGAACAGATACGGCGCCGAAAACGATGCCAGGGACGCCATGAAGACAAGCAGCGAAGCCCCCACGAGCGCCGGCCGAATGCCCGGCAGGGTGACCCGCAGGAACGTCCTCGCCGGCCCCGCGCCGAGACTCGCGGCGGCCTCCCCGAGGGCCGGATCGCGGCGTTTCAGGGCGGCGCGCACGAAGAGGAAGAAGTACACATAGAACGAGTACGTGTGAACCAGCAGAATGGCCAACGGTCCCTGAAAACTCCAAGGTGCCGAGGTGCCCCCGGTCAGGGCGAGGAGGGCACGGGCGGCGAACCCGCTCTCGCCGTACAGGAACGAAAACGCCACGACGCCGACCAAGGGCGGCAACGCCACCGGCAGAGCTACCAGGGTGGCGAGCAGCCGGCGCCCGGGGAACTCCGTGCGCTCGAACAGGAACGCCAGGGGCACGCCGACCCCGGCCGCCAAGGCCACCGAGGCGAGGGAAATCCACAGGCTGCGGAAGAGCGCCAGCAGCTCGTCCGGGCGACGGAAGAACTCGACGAACGGCCGGCCGGCGCCTTCGAGCGCGCCCGCCAAGGTCACCAACAGCGGGTACCCGACCAGCCAGCCGAGCACCAGGGCGAGCCCCACGGCCCCCCACGGCCAGCCGCCGTGCCGCGGGCTCGGCACCGCGCTCACCCCGGGACCACCCGAAAGGCACGCGGACGGGGCCCCTCGGGCCGCGGTTCGAGGGCCACGGCGTCGCCCACCCGAGCGGCGTCGTGGGCGGCCAAAACTTCGACTTCGACGACGCCACCACCCAGCTCGACGGCGACCAGATACGACGTCCACGCGCCGCCGTAACGGCGCGCCGCTACGGTCCCCGCCAGGCCCTCGGCCGGGCGTTCGGCGGCGGGCAGCAGGCGCAGGGCCTCGGGCCGCACCGCCAACTCCACCGCGTCGCCCTCGTGCAGCCCCTCGACCTCGGCCGCCCCCCACACCGGGCCGTCAGCGTGGGCCAGACGCACCCACACCCGGCCGGCGTGGTCGGTAAGCCGCACGGTGCCGGGTACCAGCGAGCTGCGCCCCACGAACGTCGCCACGAAACGGTTGGCCGGCTCGAGATAAAGCTCTTCGGGCGGCCCCACCTGCTGCAACTGACCGCGCCAGAGCACCGCCACGCGGTCCCCCAGGTCGAAGGCTTCCTCTTGTTCGTGGGTCACCAACACGGTCGTGATGCCGACCCGCTCGATCGTCTTGCGCAGCTCGCGGCGGGTGCGCTCGCGGAGCGTCGGGTCGAGGTTCGACAGCGGCTCGTCGAGCAGCAAGAGCCGCGGCCGAGGCGCGAGCGCCCGAGCCAGGGCCACGCGCTGCTGCTGGCCACCCGACAGCTCGCCGATGCGCCGGCTCTCGAAGCCCTCGAGATCCGCCAAATGGAGAGCTTCGGCGACGCGCTGGCGCAGCGTCGCCGGGTCCTTCTCACCCCGGGATTCGAGGCCGAAGGCAACGTTGCCGAAGACCGTCAGGTGCGGGAAAAGGGCGTAGTGTTGGAAAACCATGCCGAAGCCGCGCTGGACGGCTGGCAAGGCCGTGACGTCGCGATCCCCGAGCCGGATGGCTCCGGCATCCGCGGTCTCGAAGCCGGCCAGCAGGCGCAGCAACGTCGTCTTGCCACTGCCCGAGGGACCGAGCAGCGCCAATACTTCGCCCTCGCCCACCGCCAGGGACACCTGGTCGAGCACGGCGAGGCGGTCAAAGCGCTTGCAAAGCCCGTCGAGAACGAGGTACGGCGTCGTCACGGTGAAACTCAAGGTGCCACGGAGCCCCGGCCGCGCACGGTGCGATCCCAGCGCGCCATCCACTCGGGGCCGTGTTCGGTCACCAGCGTGGCGTCGTAGGTAGCGGGGACCAGCGCCGCCAAGACCTCTTGCGCCCAAGGCGGTAGCTCGCTGGCGGGAAGGTCGCTGCGCGCGGGCACCCGGTAGGCCTTCTCAGCCGCCAACCGCAAGGCCTCGGGGCTGCCCACCCATTCGATGAAGGCCCGCGCCGCCTCGGGATGGGGCGCCTGGGCCACGAGGCCGATGGCGTCGTCAATGACCGGGGTGCCCGAGTTCGGGAAGCGGTAGGCGAGGGGAGCCTTCTTGTCGCGCTGGAACAGGATATCGGTCAAGTCCCACACCGTCACCGTGCCTTCGCCCCGCACCAGCTTGGTCAGCATGAGGATCGGATCGGGCACGTACTCCTTGGTCTGGGCGTCGAGCCGCGCGAGCCAGGCGAATCCCGAATCGGGGCTACCGGTGTCCGCGATCGACCGGGCCAGAACCATGCCGAACACGGTGCGCATGGTGCCGCTCTCGAGCGGGTCCCGCATGAGAACTTTGCCGGTGAAGCGCGGCTCGAGCAGGCTCGCCCAGTCCGTCGGAGCCTCGGTTTCCGGCACCAGGTTGGTGTTGTAGACGAGCACCGGCAAAGACCGGAACACGCCGTGGTACAGCCCCTCCGGGTGGCGGCTCGCGGCCGGCACGGCGTCCGCCCAACCCGGCCGGTACGGGGCCAGCAGCCCGGCCTTGGCGCCCTGCGCGAAGATCGTTGACGGCCCGCCGAACCATACGTCCGCCTGCGGGTTGGCCGCTTCCGAACGAATCCGCTCGAGAACCTTCTGGGAGCCCATGTCCAGCCACCGGACGTCGATTTCCGGGTGGGCGGCCTCGTAGGTCTTCTCCAGCAGCTCGAGCAGATCCCGCCCATGGGGCGAGTAAACGACGACGGGGGTGCGATCGCCGCCCGAGCAGGCGGCGAGGATTGTGGCAGCGGCGAGACAAGCGGCGCGAATGTGCTTCATGGCGAGTCGACTCTGAGGGCGAGCGGCGAGTCTATTGCGTTTCCCACCCAGGTCGGTCAGGGCTTCGGCTGCAATGGCACCCCGTCGCCCAGCGCCAGCAGGTTCGCAAACAACCGGTACGCTCCGGGCACGCCCACGGGCAGTTGCCGGAAAAACGCGAGACCGGTGTAGACGTACGTCCCCTTGCCGACCTTGGCGACCAGCAGCCCGCCTTGGAGCTCGGCCGTACCCGCGGCATCCGGGAAGCCGAGAAGCGGGGTGAAGGCTGGGTCCCAGGTCTTGGCGAAGTAGAGCCCGCGTTCCTGCACCCAACCTTGCCAGTCCCCGGGACCAATGCGGTTGGGCCGCGAAAACACCGGGTGATCCGGCACCAGGGCACGTGCCGGGGCGTTTTCGTCGGTCACGCGGTCGTGGGGGCGGCCGATGTCGAGTGGGTACGGGGCGACCTTGGCGGTGACATAGGGATACTGCTGGTAAAGCACCAGGACGAGGCCGCCGCGGCTCGCGAACTCCTGAATGCGCGCGTTGGCCCGCACCAGATCAGCATCCACCTCGTAGGTCCGGGTGCCGATCACAAGGGCGTCGTAGCCGGCGAGGTCCCGCGTCGCCACGTCCTCGCCGGTGACCAACTCGAGCGGCAGGCCGAGGGCGAGCAGAGCCTCGGGCACCCGGTCCGAGGCACCGCGAACGTAGGCGATCCGCCGCAGCGGCGGAAACACCAGATCGGTCGCCGAGACCTCCACCCGCGCCGGCCGCGGCTCGGGCGTGGGGCGGACGTGGGGATAGTCGATCACCGGGTAGGCAGCGGTGAAGCGTTCGCCCGCTACCTCGGCCACCACGCCGAGACTCGCCCGACCGGCCGCGAGGCTCGCGGGCGGGTGGACCTCGAACTCGAGGGCAGCATCGCCGCGCGGATCGCCGATCGCAAACGGCACCGCGGTGGGCTTGGGCCAGCCCGCCGGCACCTCGAGCCGGACGGTACCGGTCAGCGGCACCCCGGCATTCGAGCGCAGGTGCACGCGGAGCTTCTTGGCCGATCGCTGCTCGATGGGCCAGACGACGAGGTTCGGCTCGACGCTCACCTCGAGCCGTGGCACCAATCGCAGCGGCCGGCGTACCTCCCCGCGGGCCTGGTCGGAAAGCCGTTGGACGACCTCGCGCTCGACCACCAGCTCCCGCCCCGCGACCCGGAAGCGCAGCCGGGCCATCAGCGTGGGCGCGCCAAACGGCTCACCCCGTTCGGTAGGAGCGGCGGTCGACCAGTCGTAGAGGTCCCCGGTCAAGGGCCGGCTGAGAAAGTACGGCACGCTGGGCGTCGCCGCGGAGGTCGGCGTCACGGTGAAGGCCCAGGTGCCGAGGGCTTTCGCCGGCAGCGGCCCAGCCGGAGTGATCACGGCGCCCTTGTCGTCGACGGCGGGCGCGGCGGTGAAAGGTCCAACGAGATCGAGACCCAGCGGCTCGATGGCACCGAGTACGCCGTTGCCGTTCCACAAGACGCCCTCCACTCGGAAGCTTTCGCCGACCGTGAGCGTTTCGCGGTCGGACCAGACGTCGAATCCGACGCCCGCGGCAGCGAGCAGGGCCGCCTCGGCCACGGCCACTTTCTCTGCCAGCAGATCGGCCACGGCCCCGGTCGCGGGCGCCGCCGACCGTGCGGCGTGGAGATGGTCGAGCAGGCGGCCGAGGGAGGGGGCCAGCTCGGCGGCCGTGGTCGGTCCGAGGTCGCCGTGGGCCGCCTCGGCGATTTCGCGGGCGGCCCGCAGCTCGGCGGTCACCAGGTCGCGGACACTTCCCGCGGGCAGCAGCGCGGCCAGGGCTTCGAGCCGGGTGTCGATGCCGGTCCACAGATCGGTCGGCGCTTCGGGTCCTCGCAAACCGACGTACCGGCTCTTCGAGGGTCCGAGAGTCTGGGCTCGCCCCATGTCCTGGGAGCGGTGCATGCTGCGGCTGGCAGCGGCGAACTGCACGTAGGTTCGACCCGAAAAGGGTTCGATACCGTCGGTCGGGATCTCCAGAGCCGGCGCGTTGGGGTCGAAGAAAGCCGAGCGGAAGAGCGCCGTCGGCTGCCACGGCTCGAGGCCCTCGGCGGTGAGACTGGGAAAGGCCGCGGGATCTGCAGCGAGCTCGAAGGTCTCGAGCGCCATGCGGCCGGCCGCCTGGTGCTGGCCGTGACCCGCCTGAGTCGAATCCGGAAAGACGGTGACGATGACCTGGGGCCG
Organism: Thermoanaerobaculia bacterium; assembly: GCA_033762835.1. Taxonomy (GTDB): domain Bacteria; phylum Acidobacteriota; class Thermoanaerobaculia; order Multivoradales; family DATKCC01; genus JANRLG01. Next base: position 4,802 of record JANRLG010000179.1, on the reverse strand, counting down.
GAAGCGCCGGATGATCCGCACGACATCTTCCCGCAGTACCGGCGCCGGCCATTTCTCGAGCGTCTCGTCGAGCGAACGGGTGAAGCCGAAGTCGTAGGCCCGGGTGAAGAACTGCCGAGCGCCATCGAGCTGGCGCGCCGCCAGCAATTCCCGTGAGCGGATCAGGCCGAGTCCGACGCCCAACTCGGGCCCGATCAAATTCTGCCCGCCCTCTCCCCGCGACAACGACAAATACGCCGCCTCACCGCCCTGGCCGCGTGCGGTCAAGGTGAGGATGGTGGTGTCTTCATCGTCCGGGTGGGCCGCGATCACCAGCAAACGCCGGTGTTGGGTGAGTTTCTGGAGCGCCCGGTCGAGCGCCGGCAAGCCCCCAGTAGTCGCGGAATCGAGTGGCGAAAGCCCGAGCCCCGGCGGCTGGGCGAAAGCGGGAGCGACGACGAAAGAAACCGCCGAGAGGAACGCCAGATTCTTGCGCATGGCGCGGCAGTCTAGCAGGGGGCGTCAGATCTCCTGCGCGGCCTCTTCGGCGGTCAGCACTCGGATGCCGGTGGCCGCGAGATCTTGGAAATGTCGACGGTTGTTGGTCACGATGACGGCAACTCCCGCTGCCTGTGCGGTGGCTGCAATGTGGTGGTCATACACGCGGCCACCGGAGATCCTCGCAGCTTCGAGGCCGCGGACGAACCCGGAGCGCTGCTCTGGCGGAAGGTCCAAAACGAGGAAACGATCGAGGATCTCGGTAGTCAGAAGGTCGGCCGCCACTTCGGGTTCGAGTCGCATCTCGACCGGCAGGCGCGTAGACACCGCGTAGAACTCAAGGCAGCAATGCCAAGCGGTGACCGGTCGCGGAATTCCGCCTTCGGCGACGGCCCACAGGAGTTCTTGAGAGCTGTCACCCGCTGAGCCGATGGACAACAGCCCCGACACCAAGACGTTGGTGTCGAAGAAGACGGGGTCTACCAAGGCCAACGATCCCGCTCCTGGCGAATCAGCCCGTCGACGTCGACCGTCGGCAGTTGGTCTTTCGCCACTCTGGGTCGAGAGAAAAGCAGCTTGCCCCGGCGGATGAGCTCAGGACCGAGGACGGCCCTCCGGATGAGCAGGCCGTCCTCATCCGCCGTGATCTCGATCTCGGTCCCAGGCTTGAACCCCAGCTTCTCGCGCAGCTCCGCGGGAATGACCATGCGGCCAGCTTTGTCGATGGTCGTCGTCATGCTGGAAGATTACCATCCGACCGCGGCTTCCCGCCCCCTGATATCCTCCCTCCGCCATGGCCACCGACGTGCAAACGACACCCGATCTCGCTGTTCTCGAAACCTACCGCCGCTGGGGCCACCTGGCCGCGGATCTCGATCCCCTGGGCCGCCTCGTGCCGGCGCCGAACGAGGCGCTGCTCGAGGTCGCCGAGGCGCCCGGCGCCGACTTCGCGCGGCGGGCCTACTGCGGCACGCTGACCGTCGAAGCGGCCCACATTCCGGAGGCCAGGAAGCGCCGCTGGATCGCCGAACGGATGGAGGCCGAGCCGGCCGCCGTCCACCGGCAAGCCGTGTTGTCCGGCCTCGTGCGGGCCGAGACGTTCGAGCAGTTTCTGGGCGCCCGCTACCTCGGTACCAAGCGCTTTTCCCTCGAAGGCGTCACCGCCCTCGTGCCCTATCTCCAGGAGACCTTCGAGGCCGGCGCCGAGCAGGAGGTCGTCCAGATGGTCGTGGCCATGAGCCACCGCGGCCGGCTGAACGTCATGCTGAACGTGATTGGTCGCAAGCCCGAGGAGCTGCTGGCGGGTTTCGAGGACGTTGACCCGAAAAGTGTGCTCGGGGGCGGTGACGTCAAATACCACCTGGGCGCCACCGGCGAGCATCACGCCCGGAACGGCAAGGTCGTCAAGCTGCACCTGGCTTCGAACCCCAGCCACCTCGAGGCCGTGGATCCGGTCGTCGTCGGCCGCGTTCGCGCGAAACAAACGCGCTGGCGTCACGACCACGGTCAAGACGGCCGCAACAAGATCATCCCGATCCTGCTCCATGGCGACGCCGCCTTTGCCGGCCAAGGCATCGTGGCAGAGACGCTCAACCTCGCGAGTTTGGACGGCTACGACGTCGGCGGCACGATCCACGTCGTGGTCAACAACTTGATCGGCTTCACCACCGAGCCCCATGCCCTGTGGAGCTGGCGCTTCTCGACGGATGTCGCCAAGCGCCTGCCGATCCCCATCTTCCACGTCAATGGAGAGGACCCGGACGCCGTCGCCCGGGTGGCGCGGATCGCTTTCGAATACCGCCAGACGTTCGGCTCGGACGTGGTCGTCGACTTGATCGGCTACCGGCGCCACGGCCACAACGAGGGCGACGACCCGACGACCATTCAGCCGCGGCTGTACCGCGAGATCAACGCCCGGCCACGCCTGTGGGAGCTCTACGCCGAGCGCGTCGGCCTGGCCGCCGAAGGTCGCGCCCTGGCGGACGCCTTTCGCGCCGAGCTCGACGTTGCCCAGAAGACCGCGGCGGGTTTGTCGAAGAAACCCAAGATGGCTCATGCGCCGGACTACTGGAAGGGCTTCCACGGCGGCTTCCTCAAAGCGTCGGACGAGGTGGACACGGGGATCGACGCCGCCCGCATCGCCGCCCTGGCCGGCCCCCTGACGACGATCCCCGACGGCTTCCACCCGCACAAGACGGTCGCCCGGCTGGCCGAGCAGCGGGCAAAGATGGCCGCGGGAGAAGCGCCCATCGACTTCGGCATGGGGGAGCACCTGGCCTTCGCGTCGCTGGTGGCGGCCGGAGTGCCGGTGCGGCTGTCCGGGCAGGACTGCCGGCGTGCCACGTTCTCCCAACGCCACGCCGTGTGGATCGACATCGAGGACGAGCACACCCTCACGCCGCTCCAACACGTAGCCCCGGGCCAGGCGCTGTTCGAGGTCTACGACTCGTGTTTGTCGGAAGCTGCGGTCATGGGCTTCGAGTACGGCTTTTCCCGCGACTACCCGGAAGCCCTGGTGATGTGGGAAGCCCAGTTCGGCGACTTCGTCAACGGCGCCCAGATCATCATCGACCAGTTCCTGGCCGCCGCGGAGGACAAGTGGGGGCTGCTTTCGGGGCTCGTCTTGCTTCTGCCCCACGGCTTCGAAGGCCAAGGGCCGGAGCATTCGAGCGCGCGGATCGAGCGGTTCCTGCAGCTTGCTGCCGAGGAGAACCTCCAAGTCTGTCAGCCGTCCAACGCCGCTCAGTATTTCCACCTGCTGCGCCGCCAGGCTCTCCGCAAGTGGCGCAAGCCGCTGGTCGTCTTCACCCCGAAGAGCATGCTGCGGGCGAAGGAAGCGGCTTCGACACTCGACGATCTGGCCCGCCCCCGCTTCCAGAACGTGCTGGCGGACGCATCCGTGAGTTCGCCCCGCCGGGTGCTCATCGCCACCGGCAAGATCCTCCACGAGCTGCGCCGCGAGCGCGCCGCCCGCAAGGCCGACGACGTAGCGATCGTAGGCCTCGAGCAGCTCTACCCGTTCCCCGAGGCTGAGCTCAAGGCCGAGCTGGCGCGCCTCGGGGACTACCGGGAAGTGGTCTGGGTCCAAGAGGAGCCGGCCAACATGGGCGCCCACGACTACGTGCGCCCGCGGCTCGAACGCCTGACCAAGAACGGCCGCCTCCGCACGGTCAAACGCGCCGCCTCCGCCTCCCCCGCCACCGGCTCGGCCAAGGCCCATGCGCATGAGCAGAAGACGCTACTGGGGCTGGCGTTCACGGAACTCGGAGCGGGCAAGAAGGGCTGAGTCGATGTGCCGCAACATCAAGACGCTCTTCAACTTCGACCCGCCGGTCACGGACGAGGAGATCCGTGCCGCGGCGCTCCAGTTCGTGCGCAAGGTGAGCGGCTTCAACAAGCCGTCCAAGGCCAACGAAGAGATCTTCGCGGCCGCCGTCGCCGACGTGACCGCGGTCTCCCACCGGCTGCTCCACGGGCTCCAGACCCAGGCCCCCCCGCGCACACGAGAAGAGGAAGCCGCCAAGGCCCGGGCGCGGAACGCCGCGCGCTTCGGCCGGTGAGGGCCCACTCAAACCTGGTCAGTCTGTGCTGAGCTGAGCAGGGTCGAAGGCTTCGAGTTGCTCCATCTCCGCTGCGGCAAGCAACTTTCGATCACTGCTGGCGAACCTGACGGCCTCGGCCTGGCGCAGAACGAGAGCGCTGGCGAGCTGTACCGCGTCCGCTCCGCGGAGCGCATGAGCTTCACAGAGTGTCGGGACCCTCGCGAGCACGGCAGACCGGACTCCGACATGGGCGAAGTCCTGCCAATGCTCGCGAAATCTCGAGCACATCTCTTCGTATTCGGCCACAGTGAGCAGTGCTTCGCGCTTGCGCCGACTGAAAGCCGCATGGACTTCGGCAAACGTCAGATCGGATACCGCCACCGGCAGATCGAACACGGCCGCCGACATGGCAGCCGAGCCCGCCTCCGCAAAATAGATCTTGATCAGCGCGCTTGAGTCAGCGAAGAGAATCAACGCCGATCCTCGAGGATCATCTCGGAGGCAAACCGGCCACGGCTCGGAAGGGGATCGGCTCGTTCCGCCCGTCTCGGTCCCGTGGGCAGTTCGACCACTCCTTCTTGGGCCAAAGCGGCCAGGCGCGCAAACCGCCCTGCGTCATCGAGTTGACTCATCGGAATCACCGCAGCGACCGGCTTGCCGTCGCGCAGAACGACGAACCGCTCTCCACCCTCAGCGCGGGCGAGGAAGCTGCCTAGCCTGTCCTTTAGTGCCCGGGTCGTCACTGTTGTCATGACTGCGTCTCCTACGGCAATGGTAGCCGCC
>JANRLG010000178.1:0-9431 GCA_033762835.1 Thermoanaerobaculia bacterium | reverse complement strand
CCGTCGCCGTCGAACCGGCTGCCGTGGCAGGGGCAGTTGAACCCCGTCTCGGTGGTCGCCACGACGCAACCCAGGTGGGTGCAGGTGTTCGAAATCGCGGCCACGCCTTGGTCGTTGCGCACGATCGTCACGCGCTGGCTGCCGAGCGGTAGGCGAGTGCCCAAGGGGAAGGCCTCGGGCGTGCCGACCCGGAACCGGGACGGCTCGCCGTAGGTCACCCGCGGGCGAAAGAACAGCAGGTTCGACCAAGTCATGACGCCCGTGGCGCCGAGCAATCCGAGGAAGCTCGTCCAGGACAGCAGGCGTCGGCGGGTGATCTTGGGGTCCAAGGACCGGGGGTCGGCCGTCGTCATCGTGGATCCTCTCGCGGGCGGTCTTCCGCTACGTCTGGCCAAAACAGCTGCGCCTTGGTCGCTTCGAGGTCCCGGAACTGGCCCGTGTGGACCCCCCAGGCCCACAAACAAGCCCCTCCGAGACCCATCAGGATCCCCGCGGCGAACAATGCGAGCGTCACAGCCATGGTTTTCGAGTGCCCCTCTCGGGGTGGCTGTATTGAAGCAGCCGGCCACAGGGGGCTACCACGTCCGCCAGGGCGGGGTGGGTGGCCTACCCGAAAGGAGAGGAACGTGGCGCGCCGGACAGGTACACTCCCGCCCACCATGGACCACCACGAAGTCGGCCGCTACTGGAATGCCAATGCCGAAGCCTGGACGAAGCTCACGCGGGCCGGTTACGACCTCTACCGCGATCACCTGAACACGCCCGCTTTTCTCGACCTCTTGCCCCCGGTGGCGGGTGCCGAAGGTCTCGACATCGGCTGCGGTGAGGGCCACAACACGCGCCTGGTGGCCCAGCGCGGAGCCAAAATGACGGCGATCGACATCGCCGACACGTTCATCACCCACGCCCGCGCCACCGAAGCCGCGGAACCGCTGGGCATCGACTACCAAGTCGCCAGCGCCGTCGCCCTGCCCTTCGCCGACGCGAGCTTCGACTTCGCGACGTCCTTCATGTGTTTCATGGACGTCCCGGAGCTCGAGCGCGCCCTGGCCGAAGCCCACCGCGTCCTACGCCCCGGCGGCTTCCTCCAGTTCTCGATTACCCACCCTTGCTTCGACCTCCCGCACCGCCGCAACCGCCGCGACTGGCGCGGCCGCACCTACGCCATCGAAGTCGGCAAGTACTTCGAGCCCGACCGCGGCCGCATCGAAGAATGGATCTTCGGCGCCGCCCCCGCCGCTGCCCGCCACGGTCTGCGGAAGTTCCGCATTCCCCGCTACACCCGCCCCCTCTCGCAGTGGCTCAACCTCCTCCTCGACACCGGCTTCCAAATCGAACGCCTCGCCGAACCGAGGCCCAGCGACGAAACCGTGGCGGCCTACCCGTATCTGCAGGACGCCCAGGTGGTGGCGTATTTCCTTCATGTGCGGGTGCGGAAGGGCGGGTGAGTGGCGGGGCTTGAGGCAACTGCCCCAGGCTCAGAGTTGCCCGGCCGCGCGGCCGGCTAGCCGACCTGAATCTTCTTGCCTTCGCGGTCCAGAATCGCCACAATTGCCGCGATTTCCCGATCGAGTGAAGACGCAGGAGTGGCCGGTTTGCCGAGTCCGGATCTGGAATTACCCCAGCCCCCCGAAGGTCCGCGAGCGTTCGACCCGAGCCAATCGGCTGGGTTGTTCGTGGGGATTTCGGAGTTTGAGGATCTCAGAATCGATCCCGTTCGCTACGCCGTGGACGACGCGGTGGATCTGGCTCACTTCTTCATCATTGAGCAGGGACTGATCCCGGCCGAATCAGCGGTGCTGGCTTTGGCGGGGAAACCGGAAAAAGTCGACTCGGAGAAGCGGCTCGAGGCGTTGCTGGGTCTGGGTGTCCAGCGCGAAAGCGCCCGCCAGAGCGACATCTTCCGTTGGCTCTTGGCACTCGGGCGGACCACTGGACCGGACGGGTTGTTGCTGGTGACCCTCGCGAGTCACGGTTCCACGGATCAAGGCTCGGATTTCCTCTGGGTTCCCGAGACGGTCAGGGAGCACCGATTGCGGGCGGGAGTCCGGGTCGATGACCTCTTCGACGACGTCGCACGCGCGAAAGCGGAACGCCGCCTCGTGCTGCTCGACACGTGCCGCAACCGTTTCAGTGACTTGACCCGTGGTAACGACGATGAACCCATGTCCGAGAGCTTCGCCCGGGCCATTGCGAACGCGAAAGGCCAGGTGGTGCTTTCCGCAACCACCCACGGCGGCAAGTCCTATGGTGACCCGATTCAGGAGAACGGTGTCTTCTCGGCCGCCGTGCTCGCTGGCCTCCGGGGCGGGGCGAAGGCAGACGGCGAGGGCTGGATCACCGTTCACGAATTGGCCGGCTATCTTCAAGACGAGGTCAGCCGTTGGGTGGAGCAGAACCGCCCGACCAACGAGCCCTTCCGCGGCATCGGCCAGAAGATCGACGGCCCCGGCGGGTTGATTCGACTGGTGAGGCACCCTGAGGTTTCGGCGCAGACGGAGCGGTACCGGGTAAGGAGGCAGGGCGCCGAGGCGCTGTTGAAGGCGAACCTCGGCGGGATTTTGACCGGCACGCTCTTCGACCGAGTCATGGCGCTTCTGCCGGAGAGCGGGCCGAGCGAGGCGGCAGAACGGCTTCTGGCCGAGATCGAGACCTCAGATGGTTCGGAGCGGGCGAAGCGGAGCTTGGCGCATTTGGTGGACGAGTTGGAACGAAAGGCTGCGCCCTCCGGCCCAGCCGCGAACTCGTTGCCAGCGCCACCGTCGGGACCGGTTGGGACTTCGAGTCCAGGAACTGGCGGAGCGCCGCTGAGAGGCGACGGAGAAGTCCGGAAGCTAGGAAGAAGCTGGGTGGGGAACTGGCGCAGGGTTAGGAGGCGGTTGCTGATCGGCGGTGGTGCCGTGGCTGGCGCGGCGCTCCTCTTCTTCAGAGGCGGCTTGATCGTCGACATGATTCAGCATTCGAATGTGCCCGTTGAGCCCTCGCCTAGGGTCACGGAGCCCAAGGCGTTAGACACTCCAGAGGCCCCAGAGCCCGCTGCTGGCACGGAGATCGGCGGCCCTTTCCATTACTTTGGTCTTCGCTTCGTGCCGCGAGGAACCTACTGGATCGGCAGTCCCGCCGATGAAGTGGGCCGCTTCCCCGATGAGCGCCGTCACCAGGTCGAGATCACGCGCGGCTTTTGGCTGATGTCGACGGAAGTGACTCAAGGCCAGTGGCGGGAACTCCTAATTCCGAAGAACCCGTCTCGCTTCGGCACTTGCGGCGACGACTGCCCGGTCGAGCAGGTGACCTGGTGGGAGGCGGTGGCGTTCGCCAACTTGGCCTCAGAGCGCGAGGACCTGGAGCGCTGTTACGACGTCTCGAGTTGCACCGGGACCTTGGGCACGGACGACTTCAAGTGTGGCGAGGTTCCCTTCCGTGGGCTCTCGTGCACAGGCTACCGGCTACCCACGGAAGCCGAGTGGGAGGTCGCTGCGCGTGCAGTGCCGGCAGGGATCGACCGCTCAGAACCGATCCACGGCAAGGATCTCGAATCGATAGCCTGGTACTGGGGCAACAGCGGCGGGAGGACTCATTCGGTCTGTACGCGCCAACCTAACGCCTGGGGCTTCTCGGACATGCTGGGCAACGTCTGGGAGTGGACGGCCGACGCTTACGCCGACTATCCGGCAAGCGGCCCGTTCCGTGACCCGCTCGACGAGAAGGGCACGTCCCGGGTCATTCGTGGCGGCTCGTGGCTCTCGGTCGCGCGGGACGTGCGTGCGGCGGACCGCGTCAGGCGCCCCCCGTCGCTCCGCGGGTACAACCTCGGCTTCCGCCTCGCCCGAGGTCAGGCTGCGCCCAGTTGAGGGGCGGAGCCCGTTGTCCTGGGGAGGCCCGGGCCGAGCGTGGCGCGGGACGCGCCCGCCGGTCACGGGCCTGGGGGTGTTCCGGGAGCCGCCGCTTGGGCGTGAGCCCGAGCGGCGGGCGGGCTGTCTTGGAGCCGCAGGAGCTGGTGCTCGGTTCTGCCAGGAGTGCGGCCACGGGGGGCCGCCCCTACGGCAGTCGGTGAATGGCGGCGGGAATGTCCGAAGAAGCGAAGGTCAAATTCTTCGTCCCGCAGGGACGTTTGAATGTAGCGAGCGAATTCATTCGCGCGCGGCGGGAGGGGGACGCCACCGACCAGGAGCCCGGCCAAGCTCGATGGCTCCGGGCCTGAAACAGAGCGGCCAAACCTCAGCGTGACGGTTCGATCCTCAGGCGATGAGCTCTGTCCAATCCCAGTTGTCGGACAGCCTCCTCGACTGGAACCCCGGGCGTCCCTTTGCGGGCGCTCTCGAGCGCCTCCAGCAAGCGCGTGGCATTGGCTGGGGAGCGCAGCAGGTAGGCCGTCTCGTCCAGCGAGTCGTCGTCTTCGTGGGCTGTGGGCATCATGGAAAGTACGAAACCACCCGTGGCCAACCCGGAACGCCGAAGGGCGGCCACGGGGGGCCGCCTCTACGGGCAGGGGGCGCAGCAAGCAGCGCCCCTACGGAAGATGGCGATAATCATACAGAAATCGACTCTTTCTCCGTCTCGCAGGGACGTTTGACTGTAGCGAGCGAATTCATTCGCTCGCGGTCGGGCTGCGCCACGCCCGCCCCCGTCACCCCCGGAGAAAAAACGCCAGCTCCTCCAGATCCACCCGCAGATCCACATCCTTCAGCGGCACCTCGGGCACGGCTTTGACGCGGGTGGGGGAGAAGTTGATGACGCCGCGGATGCCGGCGGTGACGAGGGCGTCGTAGTTTTCTTGGGCGACTTCGCCGGGGACGCAGAGGACGCCGATTTGGGCTTCGGCGTCGCGGACGACGCTCGCGAGTTGGTCCGAGGGGCGGACGACGAAGCTGCCGATCCGTTTGCCAATGCGCTTCGGGTCGCGATCGACCCCGGCGACGACTTGGAAGCTGCCGGAGTTGAAGCCGAGGTAGCGGGCGAGGGCGCTGCCGAGGTTGCCCATGCCGACGATCACCAGACGGTGGCCGCGGTCGAGGCCGAGCAGCGCGTGGAGCCGGGCCGAGAGCTGGGCGACATCGTAGCCAACGCCGCGAATGCCGAACTCGCCGAACTGGGCCAAGTCCTTGCGGATTTGCGTGGCGGAGAGGTGGAAACGCTGGGCGAGGGCCTGGGAAGAAACCCGGGCGTTGCCCTCCTCCTGGAGCTGCCGGAGACAGCGCAGATAGAAGGAGAGCCGATTGAGAGTCAGCGGGGAAACGGTCTCGGCCGTGCCCGGCGGTGGCGAAGTCCGGCTCATTCCGACGACTCCGCCGAGCTTGGGCTCACCTTAGTTCTGGCCGAGCAGCCACTCGAGCAGCCGGGCGGGGAACATGCCGAGGGCGAGAATCCCGAGCGCGGCGGCCACGGCGGCCGTGCGGCCCCAGAAGTCGATGGCCAGGCCCGTGGGCTCGGCCACCTCGTCCTTCATGTAGAGGTAATAAACCACCCGCAGGTAGTAGAAGACGCCGAGTAGCGACGTCCCCACGCCCACCAGCGCCAGCCAGACCTGCCCGTGGGATACCGCGTGCACGAAGGTCAGGTACTTGCCGAGGAAACCGATCGTCGGCGGAATGCCGCCTAGCGACAACATGCACACCGTCAGACAGGCGGCCAGCAGCGGGAAGCGGTGGCCCCAGCCCGAGAGCTCGGAGATCAAGTGTTGCTCCCGCGAGCGGGCGTAGAGCATCGAGATCAACCCGAAGGCTCCGGCGTTCATCAGGGCGTAGGCCACGAGATACACCAGCACGGGCTGCCACGAGCCGGCGTCGAGCGTCGCGAGCGGAATCAGGACGTAGCCCATGTGGCCGATGCCGGAGTAGGCCAGCATGCGCTTGATGTCCTTTTGGACCAGCGCCATCAGGTTGCCGGCGATCATCGACAGGGCCGCGAGGGTGGCGATGATCGGTGACCAATCAGTGGCGAGAGCGCTGGGGAACACCGTGCGCAGTACGTGGATCAGCACGATCACGCTCGCTGCCTTGGGCGCCACCGAAAGAAACGCCACGAAGGGCGAGGGCGCGCCCTGGTAAGTGTCCGGCGCCCAGGCGTGGAACGGCACCAGGCTCATCTTGAAACCGAAACCCGCGATCAACAGCAGGACGCCCAAGACCCCGATCACCGGCGAGGCTTGGCCGCTGCCGAAGCGCTCGGCGATGACGTCGAGCCGCGTGCTGCCCGTCGAGCCGTAGAGCAGAGCGATGCCGTAGAGCACGAAGGCGCTGGCGAAGGCGCCCATCAGGAAGTACTTGACGGCGGCTTCCGAGCCGTGGCTGTCCTTGCGGTTGTAGGCCGCCAGGGCGTACAGCGCCACCGACAGCAGCTCGAGCGCCACGAAGATCGTCAGCAGCTCCTGTCCGCGCAGCAGGAACAGCGCTCCCGAGGCGGCCCAGAGGATCATGGCGTGGTATTCGCCGCCGAAGATCTTCTCGCGCTTCAGGAAGGCGTGGGAGGCGAGGAAACAGAGCACCATCGAGACCAGGGTCACGAGACTGCCCGCCGCGGTCCAGCGGTTGGCCACGATCAGCCCACCGAAGGAAGCGCCGTCGGCGAGACCGAGCACTTGCCAGCCGGCGAACAGGCCCGCGGCCACGGACAGGGCGGTGAAGCTCTCCCGAATCTTGGGAGTGAAGGCCTCGAGCAGCAGGAGCAGACAGCCCGCGAGGGCGAGCGTCAACTCGGGGGCGATACTTTGGAGATCGGTGGCGTTCATCGGTTTTCCTGGACCGGCGAGCCGGCGGGAAGGAGAGTCGGAACGGCGGGTGCCGGCTGGCTGGCGCGCGCCTGATACGCCGCGAGGGTCGCTTCGAGAGCGGGCCGCGAGGGCTCGAGGAAGCGGGCCGGCGCGACACCGATCCACAACATGGCGATGCACAGCGGCACGAGGGTCGTGATCTCGCGCCAGTTGAGATCGGCGAGACTCTTGTTGGCGTCGTTCTCGAGCGGACCCCAGATCGTCGCAGCGACCATCTTCAACAAGTAGACCGCCGCGAGGACGACTCCGAACGTGGCCACCACGGCCCACCAGGTGAGCGTCTTGTAGCTGCCGACGAGAATCAGGAACTCACCCACGAAGCCGTTCAGGGCCGGCAGGCCGACGCTCGCCAGGGCCGAGAACACCAGGAAGAAGGCGAACACCGGCACGACCTTGGCGAGGCCGCCGAACTCCGCGAACTTCTTCGTGTGGCGCCGCTCGTAAAGCATGCCGACCAGGAAGAACAGGGCGCCCGTCGACAGCCCGTGGTTGATCATCTGGAGCAGCGCGCCCTGCCAGGCCACGAGATCGAAGGCCAGCAGGCCGAGCATCACGAAGCCCAAGTGGGCCACGGACGAGTAGGCCACCAGCTTCTTCATGTCGACCTGCACCCAGGCGACCAGTGCGCCGTAGACGATGCCGATGACCGACAAGGCCACCAGCCACGGCGTCGCCTCCTGAGCGGCCTGGGGGAACAGCGGCAGAGCGAAACGTAGGAAGCCGTAGGTGCCCATCTTCAGCAGCACGCCGGCCAGGATCACCGAGCCGCCCGTGGGGGCCTCGACGTGGGCGTCGGGCAACCAGGTGTGGAGCGGAAACATCGGCACCTTGATGGCGAAGGCCAGGGCGAAGGCCAGGAACAGCCACATCTGCGGACCCGCGGGCAGGGAGACCCGCAGCAGGTCGGCGAGCGCGAAGCTCCAGGTGCCGCCGGACAGCTGGGCGTAGCTCCAACCCAAGTACACCAGGGCGACCAGCATCAGCAGCGAGCCCACCATGGTGTAGAGGAAGAACTTGACCGCGGCGTAGATCCGCCGTTCGCCGCCCCAGATGCCGATGATCAGGTACATCGGCACCAGGGAGACCTCGAAGAAGACGTAGAAGAGGAAGACATCCGCGGCCAGGAACGTGCCCAACATGCCGGTCGTCAGCAGCAGCATCGAAGCGGCGTAACCGCGCCAACGTTTCTCGATCCCCGTCCAGGTGCCCAGGATCACCAGCGGCAGCAACATGACGGTGAGGATCACGAGCGGCATGGCGATGCCGTCCGCGACCAGGTGGTAACGGATGCCGACCCCGGGAATCCACGCGAAAGGACCTTCCGACGAGTTCACGAAGTGACCACCGGAGAAGACCGAGGCGGCGTAGGAGAGGCCGAAGAACATCTCGACCAAGGCGACGACCAGGGCGTAGACCTTGACCGTGCGTTCCGAGGCGCGGGCCAGCAGCACCAGCCCGAGAGCCGCGATCGTCGGGAAGAAGATCAGGCGGGTCAGCGTATTGCCGACGAGCATGTCCATCACAGCAGCACCCACGAGAAGAGCGCCACCAGACCCAGTACGAAGTAGAGGGCATAGTTGCGCAGGTTGCCGGTGGTCGTCAGGCGACCGAGTTCGCCGGTGAATTCCGCCGCGTAGGCGCCCAGGTGGACACCGCCGTCGATCACCTTCTGATCGACGAACTTCCACAGGGTGTTGGACAAAGCGCGGAGGGGAGAGACGAAGAGGCGGTCGTAGAGTTCATCGATGCGGTACTTGTCCGCGAGCAGGCGATAGTAGCCGCCGAGTGTCTTGGCGAGCTTGCGGTCGCCGTCGATCCCGCGATCGCCCCCGAAGAGCTTGGTGGCGAGGCCGATGCCGGCGAGCGCCACCGCGACCGAGAGGCCGATCAGTCCGAACTCGAGAGCGTGGCTCATTTCGCCGTGTGCGGCGTGGCCGACCTTGGCATAGATGGGCTCGAGCCAATGGTGGAGCCAGTTCTTGACCCCGAAGATCTCGGGCACCCCCAGGAAGCCCACCAGGGCCGAGCCGACCGCCAGGATCGACAGCGGCACCGTCATCGACGGCGGTGACTCGTGGAGATGGTGCTCCTGCTCGTGGGTGCCGCGGAACTTGCCGTGGAAGGTCAAGTGCACAGCGCGGAACATGTAGCAGGCCGTCAAGCCGGCGGTCAGGAGGCCCACCGCCCAGAGAATCCACTGGTGGTTGGCCGCGGCCGAATGCAGGATCTCGTCCTTCGAGAAGAAGCCCGCGAGCGGCGGAATCCCGGAGATCGCCAGGGTCGCGATCAGGAACGTCCAGTAGGTCACCGGCATGTGCTTCTTGAGCCCGCCCATCTTGGTCATGTCCTGCTCGCCGCCCATGGCGTGGATCACCGAGCCGGAGCCCAAGAAGAGCAGGGCCTTGAAGAAGGCGTGGGTGCCGACGTGGAAGATCGCCGCCGAATAGGCGCCCATGCCCGCGGCCAGGAACATGTAGCCGAGCTGCGAGACCGTCGAGTAGGCCAGGACCTTCTTGATGTCGTTCTGGGCCAAGCCGATCGTGGCCGCGAAGATCGCCGTGAAGGTGCCCACGCAGGCGACGAAGAAGGAAATGTCCGGTGCCAGCTGGAACAGGGCATTCGAACGCGCAACGATGTAGACGCCCGCGGTCACCATGGTGGC
>JANRLG010000177.1:0-15893 GCA_033762835.1 Thermoanaerobaculia bacterium | reverse complement strand
CTTCTTGCAGGGCGAAGAACCGCAGACCGGTTCGCGCTCCCGGTTGGTACTCGACCAAGACATCGATGTCGCTCTCGGGCGTGAAGTCGTCACGCAGCGCCGAACCGAACAGAGCGAAGCGGCGCACGCCGAAGGTCTCGGCGAGCTCTCTCAACGCCTGGGCGGGAGGAATGGTGTTTGGATCGAGGCTCATCGCCGAAAGTATAAGGCCGTGCGCCGGCCGCGAGGGCCACAGGTGAGAGCCTCTGGGAAGGGCCCCCCTTGACCCCCGGCACGAAGTCTGCTTTAAGGGGCGGCATCATGAGGCGTGTCGTGGGGATTCTGCTGCTGGGTGGGCTCGCGGTCGGGTGTCACCGGATTTCGCCGGACACATTGGCGCGGATCGGAGATCACGAGGTTCCGCTGGCGGACTTTTCGGCGTTCGTCGAGCGCCAGGTCGGGGAGCCGAATGCGCAGCTCGAGCCGCGAGTGTTGTCGGGTTTGCTCGACCAATTCTTGGACGAGCGTCTGGTGGTCGAAGGTGCGGTGGCGGACGGCCTCGTGCCGGAGGGTGCCGAGCATCGTACGGCCCTCGCCGCGTTGCTGACGGCGGCGCCGCTCGGAGATCCCACCGATGAGGAAGTTCGCCGGCATTACGAAGCCGAGCGCGCCGAGTACACGTTGCCGGAGCGGGTTCGCCTCGCCCAGATGTTGGTCGAAAGCCGGCCCAAGGCGGAAGAGGCCCTGGCCGAGCTGCGGCGCGGCGCGGACTTCGCCCAAGTGGCGCGACGGTACTCCTACGACCCTAACGTCCCGGACGGCGGAATCCAGGGGCAGTTCGCCTACGCCGACCTACCGGAGGCCTTTGCGGCCAAGATCTTCGCCCTCGAGGGCGGCCAATTCACCGAGGTTCTGTCGGCGGACTTCGGATTCCACATTTTCAAGGTCACCGAGCGCTTGCCCGGGCGGGTGGTTCCGCTCGAGGAGGCCGCGCGGTCCATTCGCAACCGCCTGCGCGAGCAGAAGGCCAGTGCCTACGTGAACCAATGGGTCGCTGATGCCCGGCGGCGCTACACTGTGGAGCTCTATGAACGCAACCTGTCGTTTGCCTACCAAGGTCGTTACAGTGCCGCTTCCGCCGCACGGAGTTGACGGTCGCCGCTCCCTCCCCGCCCGCCTCCTGCTGCTGGTCCTGATTGCCCTGGCGGCGCCCCGCGCGGTCCAGGCCGAGGTCATTGACCGCATCGTGCTGCGGGTCAACGATCGCATCGCAACCCTGACCGACTACGAGAAACGGCGCAGCGAAGCGCTGGCTCAAATCACCGAGGGCAAAATGTCGCCCGAGGAACGCTCCCGGGCGCTCAATGGTGTCGGACCGCGGGTCTACCGCGACATGTTCGAGGAGCTGCTCCTGCTCTCGCGCGCCGACCAGACCCGGGCCAACCCGTCGGACGAAGAGGTCGACACCGAGCTCGGGAGGATTCGCGAGCGCTTCGGCATCGCCAACGACGACCAATTCGCCGCCGCCCTCGGCCAGCAGGGGATGACCCTCACCAGCTACCGCGAGCAGATCCGCACCCAGCTGCGCATTCGAGAGGTGGTCTTCAAGGAGATCCAGGGCACGATCAAGCTCGAGGAAGACGATCTCCGGCGCTACTACCGGGCCAATCAAGACCAGTTCCGGATTCCCGCTCGGCGCCGGGTCCGGGAGATCGTGGTGCTTGATCGCGAGGGCGTCCCGGCGAGCGAGCAGAACCGCCGCGCAGCTGAGATCGCCTCCGCGCTCCAGGGCGGCAAGGTGCTCGATCAGATCGCCGAGGAACTCCAGCCGCTGGGCATCACGAGCGGCGTCATCGACCTCGACTGGGTCGCGGCCGGCGAGCTCGCGGTCGAGCTCGAGAAGGCCGTCTGGGATCTGCCCACCGGCGGCGTCAGCCCGCCTACGGCCTCGCGCGGGGGGCTGCACATCGTTCAGGTCGTCGAGCGCCAGGAGCCTGGCGTGATGGCCTTCACCGAAGTAGCGCAAGCGATCGAAAACCGCGAGCGCGACCGGCTGTTCGAGGAGAAGATGAAGCAGTTCATGCGGACCCTCGAGGAGAACGCCTACGTCAAGGCCAATCCCCCGGCCGACGCGGCGGACTTCCGCACCGTGGCGGGAAGCAAGTCGCGAGCGGACCGCTTCGAACCTTTCGATCCCTCGGCCGAAGCCAAGAAAACGCTGGCCGAGCCGGCCCAGCCGCCGGGCTGAGTCAATCGCGACGGACCCGGCGCGGATAAACGTGCCGGCTGCGTTCGAGGAAGGTGGCCTGATCGGGATCCCAGAGCAGGTGCTGGATCTCGATCTGGTCGCCATCCGCCGCGATCCAGTTTGCACTGTTGTGGCCCCGTTCACCCCCGCGGCCGCGGCTGGAGGTCGTGGTGCCGGCGTTGACGAACAGGATCGGCGGACGGCGGCGAGGGTAGAACTCCTCGGAGGTCGCGATGAAGCTCTGGTGGACGTGGCCGGAAAGCACGAGATCCACCCCCAAGGCGTCGAAAGCCTCGACCGCCTCCCAGGCATTCCGAACCACGCGCTGACCGCCGAAACGGGGGGTAGGAACCAGCGGATGGTGGGCGACGGCGATCTTCAGAGTGCCGGGTGCCGCCGCTGCGAACCGCCGGCCCGCTTCCCGCAGGGAGCGCAAGTGAATGCGCCCTTCTTTCCACGTCCAGTTGAACGCCGTGTTGAGCCCCACGGCGAGGCACCCCGGCAGTTCCACGGTAGGCTCGAGTTCTGCGCTGAAGTGCTTGCGGTAGGTGCCGAAAGGGGCCAAGGCTCGTTCCCAGACGCGGTACAGCGGAACGTCGTGATTGCCCGGCACCACCAGACTCGGCACCGGCAAGCGATCGACGAAGGCCCGCGCCTCCCGGAACTGCCCAGGTTTGGCGCGTTGGGTCAAGTCGCCCGAAAGGATCACCAAATCCGGCCGGCGTGCCACCAGATAAGCCAAGACCCCGGCGGACACCTCCGGCCGGTGAAACGGCCCGAAGTGCACGTCGGACAAATGGAAGACCGTGGTCAACGTAGATCTCGAGAGGGCGGGAGGGTCAGTCTCTGGGGGCGCGGGAATCGCTCCATTCTCTCGCGCCGCGGTTCCCGCGCCCCCAGAGACTGACCCGGTTCCTTCACACTTCGTCGGACAGGCTTTCGAACTCGTCGTCGAGCGGATCTTCGTAGACCCGTTGGCCGCGGCCCGGACCTTCGACCAGGTTCGACACCCGGTCGGTCAGCGAGTCCGCGAGCAAGCCGCCGAGGCTGCCGAGAATCATCGAGCCGCGGCTGCGGCCGAGCAGGTAGCCGCCGAGCGCCACCGCCAGCACCGAGGCGATGGGGTGGTTGATCACCACCCGCTCCCACTCGAACTCCTCCGGCACTACCTCGTCGAGCAGGCCCGCGGCCCACGCTTCGATTTGATCGTCTTCACGCCCCATCGCTCGAACCCCCGCGTCGTCGTCCGAATCCTCAGCGACGACGCCGGCTCGAGACCAGCACGCCGATCAGGAAGCCCACGCCGGCGGCGATGAGAATCGACTTGCCGGGGTTCTCCCGGACGTAGTCGCCGGCGTCCCGCCCGACCTTGCGCACCTGGCGCGAGGCGCGCGCGTAGCCGCGGCGAACCGTCTCCGCAGTCTCGTCGTAACCCTCGCGAGCCGCGGCGACGGCCCGGTCGTAGCCGCGGCGAACGTCGCTTGAAACGTCGCGCAGGCGATCCTGAACGTTGTCGGCCAGTTTTCCAGCCTTGGCCTTGATTTCGTCAGCGGTTTCCGAGGTCGACATATCTGCCTCCTGCCCCGCGGTCGGGGCGCACGCTCCGTCGTGGTGGGTCGGGGAGCCTCGGCGTCCACCGCGGCTTGCCCGAAGCGAAAACCTTATCACGGCGAGCCTTTGGGCTGGCCTGCTAGACTCGCGCCTCTGCGTCCGAACGAGGGAGTGAAGAACATGGCCGACGTCACTTTCCTGGGAGCTTGCGGGGTGGTTACCGGCAGTTCGACGCTGCTGCGTTTCGGGGATACGCGGCTCCTCGTCGACTGCGGGCTGTACCAGGGCGACGAGGAGACCGAGCAGCGCAACCGCCTGCCGTTCTCGTTCCGACCCTCGGAGCTGACCGCGGTGCTCTTGACCCACGCCCACCTCGACCACACCGGCCTCGTTCCGAAGCTGGTGGCCGAGGGGTACGACGGCCCGATCCACTGCACCCGTCCGACGCGGGCTTTGGCCTCGTTGCTGCTCGAGGACTCCGCGGGCATCCAAGAAGAAGAAGCGCGGTACGCGCGCAAGAAGGGCTACAGCCGCCACGCCGATCCGCGGCCGCTCTACACCACCGAAGATGCCCGGCGGGCGACGCGCCTGTTCGAAACGATGCCCTTCGACCAAGAGCGCGAGATCGGCCGTGGCGTGCGGGTGCGGTTCCGCCGCGCCGGCCACCTACTCGGCGCAGCCTCGATCGAAGTCTCGGCGAAGGGCAGCGACGGGGAGCGTCGCAGTTGGTGTTTCTCGGGCGACGTCGGTCGTTACGGCGTGCCGATCCTCAAGGACCCGGAGCCGCCCCTCGAGGCCCCGGCGGCGGTGTTGCTCGAATCGACCTACGGGGATCGGCTACACACCACAGAGAGCGCCGAGCAGATGCTCGAAGGCGTCATCGAGCGGACCTTCGCCCGGGGCGGCATGGTGATCGTGCCGGCCTTCGCTCTCGGGCGCGCGCAGGAGGTGCTGTACTACCTGTCGCGCTTGGCCGATCGCGGCAAGCTCGATCCCCGTGACGTGTTCCTCGACAGCCCCATGGCGATCAGCGCCACCGAGCTCTACGAGCGCTCAGCGAGCGAGCACGACGACGAGCTGCGGGGGCTCGACGACCGCGGCCGGGATCCGCTCGATCTCGATCGATTCCAGCGAGTGCGGACGTCGGACCAGTCGAAGGCCCTGAACTCGCGACGGGAGCCGGCGGTGATCGTGGCCGCCAGCGGCATGGCGGAAGGCGGTCGTGTGGTCCACCACCTCCTGCATCGTCTGCCGGACCCGCGTCCCTCGGTGCTCTTCGTGGGTTACCAGGCGCCGGGCACCCGTGGCTCCGCCCTCGTCGGCGGAGCCGACACGGTGGGCATTCACGGTCTCCGCGTGCCCGTGGCAGCCGAAATCCACTACGAACGCAGCCTGTCCGCCCACGCCGACCGCGACGAGCTGTTGCGCTGGGCGAAATCTCTACCGGGCGTGCCGCAGCGGGTGTTCCTGAACCACGGTGAAGACCCGGCACGCAAAGCCCTGGCGGCGGAGTTGCTCGAGATGGGCTGGCCGCGCCCCGTGTTGCCCGCCGCGGGGACCCGCGTTCCGTGGTGAAGCTCCGCGCGGCTCTGGCGCGCATCGGCCGGACCGTCCCGGGGTCCGCGGTCTTCCGCCTCGCCCGGTTCCTGCTGTTGACCGCCAAGAAGAGCCGCGAGGACGCGGTGTTTCTGACCTCCGGCGCCCTGGCGTTCGTCACCTTGTTGTCGCTGATTCCGCTGCTGGCGGCGTTTTCGTTCGTCGGGGCGCGGGTATTCAGCCAATACCAGGAAAAGAGTCTGGAGTTCTTCGTCCAGGTACTGCCCTACCACGACCTGTCGGTGGTGCAAGCCCTCCAGCAGTTCCTGGGTCAAGCGGAGTCGCTTCACGGCTGGGGCCTGTTCGCCTTCCTGTTCACTGCGCTCGCCGCTTTCGGCACGGTGGAGGAAGCGCTCAACCGCATTTGGGGAGTGCCGCGCAACCGGCCGTTCCGGGTGCGGCTGCTGTCGTTTTCGCTGCTGGTGTTCTGGGGGCCGGTGCTGATCGGTGCCACGTTCTCGAGCTTGCTGGTGCTGCGCCAGCAGCCGGCCCTGCGGGTGATCCTCGAAGAATCCCTGCTGCTCAACCTGCTGCCCTTCGGCGCCACCCTCTTCGGCCTGACAGTGCTCTACTGGCTCGTGCCCTACACCCCGGTGAACTTCCGGAGCGCCCTGGCCGGCGGCATCACGGCGGCGATCTCCTTGGAGCTCCTCCGTCAGGGTTTCGGCGCCTACGTCGGCCTGCTGCGCAACGCCAGCGTCGTTTACGGCAGCTTCACCTTCGCCTTGTTCTTCGCCATCTCGATCCAGTTGACCTGGGCGATCGTGCTGTACGGCTCGATCGTCTCCTACTGCTCCCAGCATTTTGGGGCCTTGGTCCGAGGGCTCGCCAAGCTGAAGCCGTTCCAGGGGCGCTGGGTCGGATTGGCGGCGGCGGCGGCTCTCGCCGAGCGCTTCTCGAACGGCGAGCCCGTGACCTCTCACGATGCCCTGGCCGACCGCTTGCGCCTGCCCCCCGGTCCCCTGGGCAGCGTGCTCGAACCGTTGGTCGAAGCACGCCTGCTGGCCCTGGCCGAAGGCCGCGGTCGGGCCTACCTACTCGCCCGACCGCCTCACGACATCACCCTCGACCAAATCCTCGCCGCCTACGATCGCGCCAGCCTGCCCGCCTTCGACCCTCTGGGCGGCGAGTTACGCGCCCGCATCGGTGAGCTCTTCGGCCGCGTCAACCAGCTCCGCAAGCAAGGCCTCGCCGGCGCGACCCTAGCGGACATCGTCGAGGAAGCCGAGGGGACGGTCGAGATCTGAGAGCGGACGCTTTCAGGGCACGGCAGTCAACGACCAAAGTTCGACCCCCGCGGCCGGGTCGTAGCCAGCGAAGAGGATCCGATCTCCCAGGGACACGGTTTCGCTCGCCAAGGGTAAGTCGATGGGTACGGAGCCGGCCTCGGTGCCGTCGCTGAAGAAGAGGGGGCTAGCGCCGCCGCCCGAGCCGTGAATCAGGACGCCTTCCGCGAGCGGCTCCACCGCCAAGACGAAAGGTCCACCAATCACTTCGGGGTCCCGCGTGACGCAGTACCGCGAGGTCCCGGCCACGGTGCCGTCGGAGACTCCGAATGCGAGCGGGCAACCGTCGAGAATCGTCGAGTAGAAGAGCCGGCCACCCGAGATCGCGTGGCGGGCCAAGAAGTCGAGTCCTCCCTCATCGAGAATCGGCAGGCCGGGAGCGCCGTCGACGACCAGGAGCCGGAAGGGGTAGGACGTAGCGAGAAGCAGACGCTCGCCGAGCACCAGAAGCTCGGAGTTGCCGAGGCTCGAGGAAGTCTCGCCGGCGAGCTCACGTTCCTGGCGAGTGCCCCCCGTCGTGCCGTCGCTCGACCACAGGAAGGCTCGATTCTCGTCGTCCGTGACCAGAAAGAAGAGCCGCCCCCGATGGACGACGGGAGGCCGCTCCAATCTGAAGCGCGGCGGCAGGAGAGAGGCCGTTGTCTCCGGGGTCCCGGCAGTCGTGGCGAAGAGTTGTAAGCCCAGCGAGAAGAAGACTCGACTTGGCGTGGCGAGCACGAAGCCGGAAGCGTTCGGCTCGACCTGTCGAGTGCCGTTCGTGGTGCCGTCGGTCACCCAAAGTCCATCACCCAAGTAGAACAACCGCGCCCCGAGCGTGGCCGACCGGTCGTCGAAGCCGCGAGCGGAAATACGCTCGAGAGCCGTGGAATCACCAGTCTTGACGAACAAGCCACTCTCCACGGGTGAGCGCGAAACCAAAGACAGCAAGGTCTTGTCGCCGAGTTGGACGGCTGCGATCAGTTCGGGCGGATCGAGCGGCTCGGGACCCGGCTCGATTTCGCCAAACAGTCGGGTACCGTCGGGGGTACCGTCACTTTCCCAGATTTCTCCGCCGTGGACGGATTCCCGGGCCGTGAAGAGCGCGCGGTCGCCCAGGCGCAAGAAGTCTTGGGGAAACGAGCCGCCACGGTCGCCGACGAGGAGGTCTCGGAGCAAACCGGTGCCGCGGGGCGTCCCGTCGGTGCGCCAGAGCTCCACTCCATGGGCGGGATCGAAGCCGCCGAGGACAGCCGAGCGGCCGCCCTGGAGGATCGCAGTGGATGTGGTCCATTGCCCCAGGCCTTCGGCGAGCACCTGGGTTCCCGCAGCGGTACCGTCGCTCAGAGAGAGGCGCGAGTCATCCCCCGAGGAAAACAACAACATTCCGTTTGCTAGACGCCCAACAGGCATGCCGCCGCCTTCCAGCACCCGCCGCGTGCCCGCCGGAGTGCCGTCCGTGACCCACGGTTCGGTCACGAATTCTGTCGTCGTGCCCGTGAGCCACAGGCGCTCCCCCTCGGGCATCGCGGGGGCGAAAGTCACGCCGCTGCATTCCCCGGGGCAAATGTCTGCCAACAAGCGCGTGCCCGCTACCGTGCCGTCCGTGCCCCAGTACTCCTCTCCGTGGACGCCGTCGTTGACTGAAAAGACGAATCGGCCACTGATCGCTACCGGACGGATGGGAAAGTCGACGGGAGCCTCGGCCGGGTCGAAGGCGTCGGCAGCCCTGAAGTTGGTCAGCTGGCGGGTGCCGCGCTGGGTGCCGTTGGTCACCCACAGCTCTTGGCCGGTTCGCGGCGAGTCGAGAATGAGGTAGTAGCGGTCCCCGACCAGCACGCCGCCGTGGGGTAGCTCGTCCCGCCGGCCGGGGAGAAAGTCGACTGCGAGGCGGGTCCCGCGGACGGTGCCGTCCGAGAGCCAGAGCTGGAAGCCCGTCCGAGTTTCGAAACGGGTGAAGAGCAGCTTGCCGGCGAGCGTGCCGGCGGGACTCATCTGGATACCGGAGCTGCCATTGAACCAGCGGCTCGTGCCCGCTGCGGTGCCGTCGGTACGCCAGATTTCGACCCGGAGCGGCGATCGCTCGACCATGGAGAAGTACAGATACGGCCCGAACGGGACGAACGTGCTCGCCAGGCGCGACTCGGGACCGAAGCTGAGCAGGCGGAGCGTGCCGGGACGCGTGCCGTCCGTCGACCACAGCTCGAGCGGGGCACCAGTAAAGGCCCTCGCGGTGAAGACCGCGCGTTGTCGGCTGGGCGTTTCCGTGATCGTAAAGTCGACGAGTGAGCCTTCCAGCAACAGGCGGGTACTCTCCGCTCGGCCCTGGACGGCAAACAGAACGGGGGTCGAACCCGCGGAATCGACGGCGCGGTAGAAGACGCGCCCCAGTGCTTTGCCCACCCAGTTGTGGTCGAAGCAGAAGCCGCGACAAACGTTGGGCAGACGGGTGGTGTTTCCAGCGGTGCCGTCGGTCGCCCAGATCTCGTGCCGAGCAAAGGCCCCTCCGGTTTCGAAAAAAGCGAAGCGTCCGTGGGCGACGAAACGTTCAGGGAAAGAGCTTTCGCCGGTGGTCAGGGGCTCGATGTCGGCCACCAGCCCGGCTTCGAAGGAGGCGGCGGGAAGCTCGACAGGCAAGACGCAAGAAAGCAGGACGAACGCCAGCGGCAGGAACTTGAGAGACATTCGACACTCCTTGAGAGGTCTGGACCCGAGAGGACGATGTCACCGCGCCATGGCAGGCGTCAAGCGCGGGGGGCCTTGCCCGCTCCGGAGTCAGCCGCTATAATCCGCCGCCCTTGGAGGGGCAGTAGCTCAGCTGGGAGAGCACCACGTTCGCAACGTGGGGGTCGAGGGTTCGAATCCCTTCTGCTCCACCATCCCTCGCTTTCGCTCGGTCTGGCGTCGCAGCCGTGATTCGGTGTCGCGGAGTGCGCCCGCCGGGCTGGCACACTCCGCAGACGGCAAATCCCTGGCCTAGCCCCCCCCGCCCGGGGCTCGCTCGCTTTCGCTCGCTGCGCGGCGGATTCAGGGCGGATGGTAGACTGGCGGCCCTTTTGGGGCGGTGCGCTGAGGAAGGAACTTCGATTTGATGTCCAAGTGGTTCGGAACCTTCGTGCTCGTCGGAGCTTTGGCCTTGCCGGTGCTGGCGGAGTCCCCTGATCCCGCGGCCGCTGGGTTGACGACGCGGGAGCGGCTGGATGCTCTGGTGGAGCGGGTCAAGTCGGCGCAGAAGGACTTGAAGTCGCTCGAGGCGCGTTTCGTCCAGGTCAAGCAGAGCGAGATGTTCTTGACGCCCCAGGAGGCGCGGGGGACGTTTTCGTTCCTGGCTCCGGATCGCGTGCGTTGGGAGTTCGCGAGCCCGAAGCCGATGACGGTGGTGATCGATCGCAACAAGATGACGACCTGGTTCCGGGATCTGAACCGTGCCGAGGAAGTCACCATCGGTCGGTACTCGGAAAAGGTCTTCAAGTACCTCGGTGCGAGCGGCTCGCTCGAAACCCTCCTGCAGTACTTCAACGTCACGGCCGTCTTCCCCAAGGACGCCGAGGAAGCCTACAAGCTCGACTTTTCGCCCCGCTTCGAACGGGTCGCCAAACGCCTCAAGGGTATGACTCTGTGGATCGACCGGGCGAGTTACATGCCGGTGCGGTTGCGTTACGAGGACCCGGAGGGCGACGTCACCGAGTACCGGTTCGAGGGGCTCCGGCTGAACGCCGCGATCCCCGTCGACCGCTTCGATCTCAACATCCCCAAGACGGTCGCGGTGGAACGGATCGCCGGCTGACGCGGCGGATTCGAACGTCGTGACGCTCTCTTTTTCGCTCCTCGCCACCGACGGTGCCGCGCGCCGTGGTCGGCTCGAGACTCCCCACGGCACGATCGAGACGCCGGCTTTCATGCCGGTGGGAACTCTCGGGGCCGTCAAGGGCCTGACGCCCGATGCCCTCGAGTCGCTGGGCGCCTCGATCATGCTGGCGAACCTCTACCACTTGACGTTGCGGCCGGGCATCGAGGTCATCGAGAGTCTCGGCGGTTTGCACGCTTGGAACGGCTGGTCGCGCCCGATCCTCACGGACAGCGGTGGTTTCCAGGTCTGGAGCCTCGCCGGACGGCGCAAGCTCACGGCCGCGGGTGTGACGTTCCGCAGCCACGTCGACGGGGCTCTCGTGACGTTCACCCCCGAGTCCGTGGTCGACTCCCAACGCCGGCTGGGCGTCGACATCGCCATGGTGCTCGATGAATGCCCGGCCTGGCCGGTGCCCGAAGAAGAAGCCGCGGCTTCGCTCGACCGCACCGTCGCCTGGGCGCGCCGAGCGCGCGAACGCTGGGCCGCTGCTCCCGGTCCCGGTGGCCTGTTCGGCATTCTCCAGGGCAGCTCCTTTCCGTGCCAACGGGCGCGGGCGGCCGAGCTGCTGACGGCCCTCGACTTCGACGGCTACGCCATCGGCGGTGTGTCCGTGGGCGAGCCCGAGGCGGAGCGCCGGGAGACCGTGGCCTTCACGGCGCCGCTGTTGCCGGCGTTGAAACCACGCTATCTGATGGGTGTCGGCACGCCCCAGGACATCTTGCACGCCGTGTTGTCCGGGGTCGATCTGTTCGACTGCGTATTGCCCGCGCGCAACGCCCGCCACTCCCTGCTGTTCACGAGCGAGGGGTTGCTGCGCCTGAAGAACGCACGCTACCGAACCGACCCCGCGCCCCCTGACCCGGCCTGCTCGTGCCCCACCTGCCGGCGGGTCAGTCGCGCCTTTCTGGCCCACTTGCTGCGCTGTGGGGAGATCACTGGGCAGGTTCTCGCGACCGTCCACAACCTGGCCTTTTATCTTGACTTTATGGGACGACTTCGCCAAGCTTCCGCGTCCGGCACGCTGGCTGAGTTCGCCGCACGCGCGGCAACGCAACTTTCGGAGCCCCCGGCCTAGAGCCTGGGACCGACTCCGCCGCGGACGCCCCAACGGACGCCCCAAACGAGCAGGAACTCGAACATGACACCCCTTCCTTCCATGATCGCCTTTCAGGCACCAGCCACCCCGAATCTGTTCGTGCAGCTGATGCCCATGCTGCTGATCTTCGTCGTCTTCTGGTTCCTGCTGATCGCCCCGGCGCGCAAGCGCCAGAAGCAGCACCAGGCCATGCTCGACGCCCTGAAGCGCGGCGATGCCGTGGTCACCTCCGGGGGCATTCACGGTGAGGTGGCCGCCATCGAGGGCTCGACGGTGTTCCTGAAGATCGCCGACAACGTCAAGATCCGGGTGTCGCGCTCCGCCATCGCGGGCCTCGAAGCCGCAGCCGAGGGTCAGGGAGGAAAGTCATGAATCGCAGTCTTCTGTGGCGGGGCGTCTTTTACGCCGTGCTCCTCGTCCTCCTGGGTTGGTCAGCTTGGCCGCTCGACGAGAAGATCAAGCTTGGTCTCGACTTGAAGGGCGGCATGCACCTGGTGATGAAAGTCACCACCGACGACGCCGTCCGGGCCGACACCGGCAGCGAAATGGACCGCATCATCCGCGGCCTCGCCGAGGAGAAGGTCCCCGGCGTCAGCGGCAGCCAGTCGGACGTCCGATCCTTCGAGCTGCGCGGCGTTCCCGGCGACAAGGACAGCGTGTTGTCCGATCTCGTGGGGCCGACCTTCGATTGGCGTCGCGACGGTGATCGGCTGTTGTTCACCATGAACTCCGCCGAGGAGCGCAACGTCCGGCGCTTGGCCGTCGGCCAAGCGGTGCAGACGATCAACAACCGCGTCAACGCCTTCAACGTCTCCGAGCCGGAAATCTCCTCCGACCTCGAGCGCGAGCGCATCATCCTGCAGCTCCCCGGTGTGGACGACCCCGCCCGCGTCAAGGAGTTGATCAAGAAGACGGCGTTCCTCGAGTTCCGCCTGGTCAACGCCCCCTACGGTGGTGCCCCCACCCGGGAGGCTCTGCTGGGTCAGTTCGGGGGGGTACTGCCGGCCAACACCCAGGTGTTGCCGATGGACATTCGCGACGAGGCGACCAAGAAGGTCACCGGCGAGCGCTACTATGCCGTCGAGGCGAGTTCCGCGGTCAGCGGTCGGGATCTCAAGAATTCGCGCCCTCGGCTGGGCACCTACGGTGAGCCGGTGGTGGGCTTCACTTTGACTCCGGAAGCCGGCAACCGCTTCGCCGACATCACCGGGGCCAACATCAATCGACCCCTGTGCATCGTGCTCGATGGCCGCATCGTCTCGGTGGCGAACATTCAGAGCCAGATTCGCGACGAGGGCCAGATCTCGGGCAGCTTCACGCAAGAAGAAGTCCAGGACCTCGTGACCACCCTGCGCTCCGGCGCACTGCCGGCGGGCCTGATGGAGCTCGAGGAGCGCACCGTGGGTCCGTCCTTGGGTGCGGAAGCGATCCGGCAGGGCGTCAAGTCCGGTTGGATCGGTACGGCGCTCGTGGTGCTCCTGATGCTGATCTATTACAAGGGCGCGGGGGTCAATGCCGTGTTGATGCTCGCCTTCGACGCGGTGCTGGTCTTCGGAGCGCTGGCCTATTTCGGCTTCACCCTGACTCTGCCGGGCATCGCCGGATTGGTGTTGACGGTGGGTATGGCTGTTGACGCCAACGTGCTGGTGTTCGAGCGCATCAAGGAGGAACTGCGGCGCGGCCGAACGGTCAAGTCCGCCATCGAGTCGGGCTTCACCAACGCCCGATCCTCGATTCTGGACGCCAACATCACCACCCTGATCGCTGCGGCCTTCCTCTACCAGTTCGGGTCCGGTCCCATCCGCGGCTTCGCGGTGACGTTGTCAATCGGCATCTTCGCCTCGGTCTTCACGGCGTTGTTCGTGAGCCGGTGGTTCTTCGACTTCATGGGGTCCCGTCAGGCGCGGGTCGAACGGTTGTCGATCTGACCTGCTCCCGACTCCCGCTGTGCACGAACGCCCGGCCTCGGCCGGGCGTTTTTATTGGCCTTCGGTAGAATGCGCCGCGACTCATGGCCGCCAAAGAACGAGCTCTGCCTCCGCCGCCGGTTGCGCCGCCCCCTCTGGTCGAATTCCCGATGTTGCTCGCTCGCCTCGAGGAGCAGGGCCGGCGCTTCGATCGGGCTCGGCTCGAGCGAGTGCACGCCTTCTCGGCGGAGAAGCACGGCCATCAGACCCGCAAGAGTGGTGAGCCGTACCTGACCCACCCGCTCGGCGTCGCTTACCTCTTGGCGGAGCTGAAGTTCGACGAAGTGTGCGTAGCGGTGGCGCTCCTCCACGACGTTCTCGAGGACACCCTCGCGAGTCGCCAGGAGCTCGTGGAGTGCTTTGGCGATGAGATCGCCGAGCTGGTCGATGGGGTCACCAAAATCGGCCGCCATGCCTATGTGCGTCGGGACGACGCTCAGGCTGAGACCTTCCGCAAGATGATCTTGGCTTCGACCCGCGATCTACGGGTGATCGTGGTCAAGCTCGCGGACCGCTTGCACAACATGATGACTCTGCAGCCGATGCCGCCGGAGTCGCGGCGCCGGATCTCGCGCGAGACGCTCGAGATCTACGCTCCGATCGCTCATCGGCTGGGGATGTCACGAGTCAAGGGCGACCTCGAGGATCTCGCGTTCTACTACCTCTACCCCCACCAGTTCGCAGAGCTGCACTGGAAGATCGAGGAAAAGCTCCAACTGGGCCACGACGCCACCGAGCGCATCGCCGAGCGGCTCGGCCGGGCTCTGGAGGAGGCCGGCATCGATGCTGAAATCAGCTACCGGGTCAAGCGGTACCACTCGATCTACCAGAAGCTGCACCGCCAAGGCATCGACATCTCGCAGCTCTACGACTACCTGGCTTTTCGCATCGTCGTGCGCGACCTGCGCGACACTTACGGCGCCTTGGGCGTGGTTCATCAACACTGGCGGCCGATTCCGGGGCGCTTCAAGGATTACGTGGCGATGCCCAAGCCCAATCTCTATCAGTCGCTCCACACCACGGTGCTGGGGGAACGCGGTCAGCCGTTCGAGGTCCAGCTGCGGACCCGGGACATGGACCTGGTGGCCGAGGAGGGCATCGCAGCCCATTGGCTCTACAAAGAGGGCCGCGAGACGGGTGTCTCGGTGTCCGACCCGAATATCGTCTGGCTGCGTCAGCTGCTCGAGTGGCAAAAGGAGGTCCAGGATCCGCGGACGTTCCTGACCAGCCTCAAGGTCGATCTGTACCCGGACGAGGTCTACGTCTTCACGCCCAAAGGAGAAGTCTTGGCGTTTCCTCGGGACGTGACGCCGATCGACTTCGCCTACAAAGTGCACACGGAGCTCGGCGACCACTGTGCAGGTGCGCGCGTCAACGGCAAACTGGTGCCCCTGCGCACCAAGCTGCAAAGCGGCGACATGGTGGAGATCCTCTCCAATCCGAGTCGCCACCCGAGCCGGGACTGGCTGTCTTTCGTCGTCACCGCGCGGGCCAAGAGCAAGATTCGGCATTGGTTGGCCACCGAGCAGAAGCGGCGCTCGATCGAAATCGGTCGCCGGCTGCTCGAGCGCGAGCTCAAACGCTACCGGTTGAACGCCAAGAAGGCCCTCGACGGCGAGGCCATGGCCGAATACCTACGCCAGGAAGGGCTGTCGAATCTCGAGGAGCTGTCGAGTCGCATCGGCTTCGGGAAGATCGCCACGCGTACCGTCCTCGAGCGACTCTCAGGTGTCCAGACTCTGCCCGAGCCGCCGGTGCCTTCCCGCCTGCGGCAGGCGGTCGACCGCCTGTTGCCCAACCTGGGAGGTACCGGACCGATCGTGGTCACGGGCCACGGCGATCTGCTCGCCTTCATGGCTAAGTGTTGCAGCCCGCTGCCGGGTGAGCCGATCACCGGGTATATCACCCGAGGGCGGGGCGTCTCGGTCCACTCGGCGGAGTGCCCGAACGTCCGTAACCTGCTCTACCACCCGGAGCGCGAAATCGAGGTGCAGTGGTCCCGCGAAGTGAAAGGGGTCTTTGGGACCACCTTGTTCATCGAAACCCGGGACGGTAAGGGCATGCTCGCCAAGCTGACCAAGGTGGTGGCGGAGGTCGAAAGCAACATCACCCACATCGAGGCACGGGGCCGCGAGGACGGCAACTTTTCGATCGAGATGGGCCTCGAGGTGCACGATCGCCGACACCTCGAGAAGATCGTGGCGGGTTTGCGGAAGACCGCGGGAGTTTTGGAGGTCAGTCGGCAGATGGCCGGTGCGGCGGTCCGTGAAGGTCGGGACTGACGCGCTGGAAATGAAAACGCCCCGCGGCAAGGGCCGGCGGGGCGTTCGGGAACGGTCGAGTT
>JANRLG010000176.1:0-4067 GCA_033762835.1 Thermoanaerobaculia bacterium | reverse complement strand
TAGTCATCGAAGGTAAGGCAGTCCACTTGCCAGTTGTCGGTTCGTACGACTCGACAGTGGCCAATAACCCTCGGTGGTCGAGGCTGTCAGCGCCTCCCGCAACCAGGAGTTGGCCGGAGAGAAGGCGAAGCATCGCGTGAGCCGTGCGAGGGGATAATAGCGGGCAGGGCTGATCGGGGTGAGGTGGTGCTGATGGAAGGCACAGGGATGGATCTGTGTCGTCCGAGGAAGTAGTGACTCCGGTCTTTGGGTCGAACAACTCGACACTCGAGCGCACCGTGTCGGGCCCTTCGCCGCCGACTAGGAGCACCTTGCCGGAGTCGAGGAGCGCAGCTGTGTGACGGGTCCGCCCGGTTCGAAGCTGGCCACCAAGTCTCCAAGAGTCCAGAACCGGATCGTAGATCTCTATAGCGGTCGGAAATGTTGTAGGTAAGCGCGTTGACCCTCCTGCAACGACAAGTTTTCCGGAGGGTGTGAGGGTTGTGGTCGGATAGGAACGTGGGAACGAATGAGCGGCACCTTGGCGCCAGACACCGGATGTTTCATTGAAGATGTCTACAAAGGTGAAGATGTCATCTACTCCTCCGAGAGCCACAACCTCTCCCGAGGGCAATAGAGTAAGGGTTCCTCCAATTCGTTGGAAGGTGAGGTTACCCGCTAGATCGATCTGTCCTGACACGGCGTCATAGGTCTGGACGACTGTGCTGGGTGGCGACCGCTCACCTCCGACGATGAGTGCTTTTCCCGAAGGCAAGAGAACTGCGGAGTGATCAGCCCGACCAAAAGCCCTGGGTCCGCCGACGATCGAGGGTTCTGGCTCGAAGAGCTCCGAAGAAGGAGTCGGAGTATTGGAGTCCCCGGAGTTCCCCCCGGAGACGAGGACTTTCCCTGATGGGAGCAATGTTGCGGTTGCGCAGCTGCGGGACTGCGCTAGGCTCGAGGTCTCAGACCAGGTTCCGGTGAAGGAGTTGTAGGCTTCCGACTTGGTCAAGTTGAATTGGGATTTCCCACCAGCGATGAGGAGGCGCCCGGCAGGCAGGAGCACGGCGATATGCCCCGTCCTTCGGGTGAGCTGGTTGGGCGTCAGGCTAGACACGCCACTCACCGGATCGAAGACCTCGGCCGTGTGAATGTCTGAGGTCAGTCCCTCTCCTCCCATCACGAGGACCTTCCCCGTGTCGAGAAGCGTTGCCGTGTGCTGTTGCCGCTTGTAGAGCAAGAATCCAACGTCAGTCCAGGTCTGTGTCTCCGTGTCGAAGGCCTCGATCGTCGTCGCGGACGTGCCACCGATGATCAAGACGCGACCATCGGCCAAGAGCGTCGCGGAATGGAAAGCCCTGCCTCGGCTCATGGGCGCCGCAGATGTCCAGGAGTCGGTCTCGGGATCGTAGATCTCCGCTGAGTTCAAGAGCCCCGAGCCCGGAAAGGTCTGGCCACCGGTCACCAGGACTTTGCCGTCGGGTAGTAGCGTCGCGGTGTGGCCCAATCGAGGCTGAAGCAGCGAGGCGGCTACCGACCATCCTGCGCTTCGGGAGTCGTAGACCTCGACGGATGTGAGTCCTTCGGAGCCGAACCGGCCACCGACCGCGAGGACCTGTCCGTTCAGCAGAAGGGTCGCCGAGTGCATCGACCGACCGATCACCATTGAGGGGGCCAGCCCCCAACGACCATGGACTGGGTCGAAGACCTCGGTGCTTCCTAGATCCCTTTCTGCACCATCTCGCCCGCCCGTCACGAGCACATGACCACTCTGGAGCAAGGTTGCTGTGTGGCACGCCCGGGAGTTGGACATTGAGCCGGTTCGCTGCCAGTCATCGGCGGCTTCGGCCTCCCCCGCAGCACTAGCCAGAACGAGAGAGAGGGCTAGGGCTACAACGTCTCGAAGAAAAAGGGCTAGTGCCTGGGAGGCGAATGGATTCGCAAAGAAACGCTCGCTGTGGGAGCCAGCCCAAATTGCAGGAAGGATGAAAAGCGCTCGGCTCATCGTGGTTTTTCCCGGGAGCCCCTGCTTTCAGGGGAAAAATTCAAAATTGGAGTTGAAACTAAGCCTACCATGTAGAGCAAGCGACAGCGCGCAGCTGCGGGCAACGTGTAAGGCTGCTACAGCCAGGACGGTGCGACCGTCTGTTGGCCAGGTCGGTGTCCGCCCGCCCCCCCGCCGCCCGCCCGCGTGGCCCACGGTGCGCCACCCTGACACACCCGATTTCTCGGTTCTTGACGTCCCCTCGCAAACTCGGGCGGCATGTTGGCCAGCCGCCCTTCACTCCCTCTTCCTCGCCTCCCAGCTCTTACCCTGGCTGCCCTGGGCCTCGCCGTCGCTTGGTCGTCCTGCTTCCGGCTGAACCTCTCGGCCTCGCTTCCTACCGGCCTCTACTTCCTGATTCCCAACATCCTCTCGCGCCCGCT
Organism: Thermoanaerobaculia bacterium; assembly: GCA_033762835.1. Taxonomy (GTDB): domain Bacteria; phylum Acidobacteriota; class Thermoanaerobaculia; order Multivoradales; family DATKCC01; genus JANRLG01. The sequence goes on along the minus strand of JANRLG010000176.1, from coordinate 1,661 downwards.
CGAGCGTGGTGACCTGGTCCTCGTCTGCCCACCTCCCAACATCACCGCGACCGCCCACACTCGCGGCTACGCGGGTTTCGGGCTCTGCCCGGGGTTCGTCCCCGAGATCCTGAAGCCGATCGGCGCTCTGCCTGGTGACGCGGTGGCGGTCCGCGACGGGTTCGTTTGGGTGAACCACTCCCGCGTCCCCAGCGCCCTGGTCCTGCCCCGAGACTCGCGCAACCGACCGCTCGCGCCGTTCTCCCTCGACGAGCTCGAGGTGCCAGCCGGTTCGGTGTTCCTGCTCTCGACCCACTCGCCCCGCTCCTGGGACAGCCGCTACTTCGGCCCGGTGCCGCTCGCCCGGGTGCGCGCTCGGGCCGTGCCGCTCTGGAGGTTCGGTCGATGAAAGGCCACGCCCTCGCTGTCGTCCTCGCTCTTGTCCCCGGCTTCCCGATCGGCCTCTCCGCCGCTGGCGCCCTGATCTACGAACGCCTCGGCCGGCCGCCGGAGCTGGTCCCGATCGTCCACCTCGGGCCCCTGCCGGTCTTCTCGCCGACCCTGGCGCCTCGCCTTTTCCCTCTTCTTCTTTCCACCCAGCTCTTCTCTCTTGCCTTTCAGTCCCTTGCCGTAACGCTCGCCGTGCCGGCCGGGTTCGCCGCCGTGACCGCCGCGGCGACTCGCCGCAAGAGCCACGGCGGCCCCGTCGCCGAAACCGCTCACGGCTCGGCCCGTTGGGCTACCAGTTCCGACCTGCGCCGCGCCAATCTCCTCGCAGACCAAGGCGTCGTGCTCGGCCGCTGGCCCGGTTTGCCAGAGCGGCGGATCGTCGACGGCTCCGATCACCACATCCTGCTCGTCATGCCCCCAGGCGCCGGCAAGACGACCGGGCCGATCCTCTCGACGCTCGCGACGGGCCGCGCCTCGTGCTTCGTGCTCGATCCGAAAGGCGAACTCTTCGAGACCTCGGCCGGGTGGCGGGCGACGATGGGCCATCGGGTGATCCGCTTCGCGCCGACTCTTGCCCTACTGGAGGGTGGTGCCGCGCGCTGGAACCCGCTCGACGAAATCGAGCGCGGGCCCGGCGACGTCGCCCAGGTGACCGAGATGGCTCGAAACCTGATCAGCTACCCGGCCGAGACGACGGGGGAGGGCCATTGGATCGCCGGAGCGCGCTCGCTGTTCGTGCTGCTCTCGCTGCATGTGATCTACGCCGACAAGCTGCCCTCGACCCTTGCAGCGGCGCGCGAGCTGCTCAACACGGCCGAGCCCGACAAGCTCTTTGCGCATCTCGCCGAGTTCCCGCACGACCCCGACGGCCTCCGCTTCAGTTGGCGCGACGCGCTCACCGGCGAGCGACTCCACACCCACCCCGAGGTCGCTCGCCAGGCGCGGCGCTTCAAGGCGACGCCGGAACGCGAGCGGGGGAGCCTCGTGTCGAGCCTTCAGCCATTCCTCGACCTGTGGGGAGATCCAGTCGTCGCGCGCTCGACCGAAACGTCCGACTTCGCTCTCGACGCCCTGCTCGGCGACCAACCCACGACGCTCTACGCCAGCGTGCCCTACCACGACCTTGCGCGCGTCGGCGGCCTCATGCGCCTGCTGCTGACCGCGCTCTTCCGCCGCGTAGCCCTCCGCGGCGCCGATCGTAAGGCCCGCCGCTTCGAGATCCTGCTCGACGA